>JACPRL010000087.1 GCA_016189965.1 Acidobacteriota bacterium
ATGTTGAGCGCCAGTGCGGTCTTGCCCACGGCCGGGCGGGCGGCGATCAGAATGAGGTCCGAGGGCTGGAGCCCCGAGGTCAGGTTGTCAAAGTCGGTGAAGCCGGTGGCAAGCCCGGTGATGTGCTGGCGGCGCTCGAAGTAGTCCTCGAGGCGGGGGATGGTGGCCTGGACGATCTCTTTGATGGGGAGCAGGCCAGCCTTGATGCGCTTTTCGGCCAGGGCGAAGATGGACTCTTCGGCGCGGTCGAGGACTTCGTCGGCGGCTTCTTCCGCTTCGAAGGCCTGGTTGATGATGTTCTGCGAGGCGTGGATGAGGTTGCGCAGCAGCGCTTTTTCTTTGACGATGCGGGCGTAGTGCTCGACGTTGGAGACCCGCGGCATGCCGTCCACCAAGCACGACAGGTAGGCGGCGCCGCCCACCGCTTCCAGCTCCCCCGTGCGCTCCAGCTCCTCGCTCAGCGTCACCAGGTCAATGGCGCGGTTCTCCTCCGAGAGCGCGGCCATGCGGGTGAAGATGCGGCGGTGCGCGTCGAGGAAGAAGTCATCCGGGCCGAGGATTTCGATGATGGGGTGGAAGGCTTCGTTGTCGAGCAGGATGGCGCCGAGGAGGGAGCGCTCGGCCTCCGGGTTGTGGGGCAGCCTGCGTTCGAGGACTAGGTCAGTCGCCACCGTTTCCGCGCACCGGGCCCAAAGCTTGTTCGCCTTATTTTCGCCATTCTGGCGGGAACGTCAAGAGGGAAAAGCCGACGCCCCGGCCTCCCTACTTCCCCCCTAGAACAAACAGCCCGCCGGCGGCCAGGTTGTCCCTTGCCCTTGCGGGCGGGACCCCCTGGCCGCGCACGACGGGCACGCCCGAATCGGACCGGCCGGACTCCCGAATGCCCCCGGAGAGGTTGCATCCGTTCTCCGGCCGGGTCCGGGTTCGAGCTATCCCCGTCCCATAGCTGCTGCGGGCTCGGCTTCCCGCCGAAGCGGGCGCCGGCTCCTGCTGGCAGCGTACCTGCGAGGTACCTGACTCCGGGCCTACCGCGCAAGGTCATCCCCTGCGGGCTGCTCCGAAGCCATGCCCTCCAGGTTTTACCCTGGAGGACTCTCCCTGAAGGTTTTCTCTCCGGGTTGCCCCGGAGGTCTTCCCTTCAGGTTCCTCGGAGGATTTCTCCTCCGTGACTTCCCTCGCGGCCTCCCGTCTCGCTCGGCCTGAGGGGGGGCGTGAGCCCGCCCTCGAGCCTTGCGTTACGGGTGTCGGACGGGGAATCTCATCAGAGCGCGGCGATTCTCTCTGCGCCGCAGCGCGAAGGCAAGCGAAAACCGACCGGACGCTGTGACTATCCTGTCGAAAACCTGTCTTTCTTGTGACTCTCTGTGGAAAAAGCTCCTAGCGGAGCCGCGACGAAGCCCGCCGCTCTTCCCTCAGCGGCTGAAGCCGGGGATTTGATCGCCCATCTGACGGCACGACTGAAGTCGTGCCCTGACGAAAAACCGCCGGGACTCGTCCTCGGTCTTTCTCGTGCCTGTCAGCGGAGGATGTCGCTTCGGCGGCCGGTTATTCTTCGCGGGTGACGTTGACTTTGACGGTGGCGGTGAGGTCGCGGTGCAGGCGCAGCGGCACCGGGTATTCGCCGATGGTCTTGATGGGCTCGTCGAGCAGAACCTTGCGTTTGTCAATCGAGAAGCCTTTGGCTTCAAGCGCCGCCGCGATGTCCATCGAGGTCACGGAGCCGAAGAGCTGGTCGGACTCGCCGGCGCGGGCCGGGATGGTGAGCGTCACTGCGGCCAACTGCTCGGCCAGCAGTTCGGCCGACGCCTTCTCGGTGGCATCGCGCCGGGCCACGGCGGCTTTCATGTCGGCCACCTGCTTGCGGTTACCCGGCGTCGCCGCCATGGCGAGCTTGCGCGGCAGCAGGTAGTTGCGGGCGTAACCGTCTTTGACCGTGACGATATCGCCGCGCTGGCCGAGCTCGGGGATGTCCTGCCGAAGAATTACTTCCATGTCCTCTCTCCCGAATCGATCCGGACACCAAGCGGTGTCATTCCGAGCCCTTGCCTGCCTTGGCGGCGAGGAATCTTCTTTTCTGGATGCTTCGCTTCGCTCAGCATGACACTGCAACCAAACCCCTCGTTCCCTAGACGAGGGCGGCGAAGGGCAACAGAGCGATGTTGCGCGCACGCTTGATGGCGCGCTTGAGCTGCCGCTGGTGCGGCGCGCAGGTGCCGGTGAGCCGGCGGGGGAGAATCTTACCGCGCTCGCCGATGAACTGCCCGATGACCTTCACGTCCTTGTAGTCAATGTGATCCATCTTTTCCACGCAGAAGCGGCAGACTTTGCGCCGGCGATAGAAGCGCCGCCCGCCACCGCCCTCGCGCCGCCCGCCACGCCGCGGGCCGCGATCACCGCCGCGCCCGCCGGGGCGCTCGGGGCCACGCTCGCTCGGGCGCCCGGCGGGGCGCTCGCCGCCCGCCGGCGCAGCCTGTCCGCCGCCGGGTGCTGCCGGAGTTTCTGCCATGATTTTGGTTTCCTCCCTTAGCTGCTGGCGGAGGCTTCCGCGCCGCCGCTCGGGGCTGCTCGCTGGCGCCGGGCCGCCCGGTGCTCGCGCCGGTGGCGGAGCTTGCCCAGCTTCTTGCGCTCCAGATCCACGCGCACGCTGAAGAACTTGATGACCGGCTCGGTGACCTTCAGGCGCCGCTCCAACTCACGCAGCGCCTCGCCCGCGCCCTCGATTTCGAAGAGCACGTAGTAGCCCTCGCGCTGGCCCCGGACGCGGTAGGCGAGCGCGCGCTTGCCCCACTTCTCCGCCTTGGTCACCTGCCCGCCCGTCCCCGCCACCGCTTCCTTGAGCGGCTCGACGAGGGCGTCAACTTCGCCCTCGGGGAGGTCAGGCCGCAACACGAAAATCACTTCATAAGTCCTCATAGTCACCTCAACGTCAAACTCAGTTTCCCGCTTGGCCGGGCTGCGGCGGGGCCAGGGCCGCGCGCCGGTTGAAGCGCTCCATAGCGCGCCGCGGGCCTTCCCGCAGGATGAGCCGCACAGCTTCGGCCGCTTCGGCCACCATCCCGGCCGCTTGCTCCTGCTCCTCAGGCGTCATGGGCGCGAGCACGTAGTCCGAGAGGTCGCCGACCGGTGCCTCCGGCGGCTGGATGCCCAGCCGCAGGCGCACAAACTCTTCCGTGCCGAGCGCGGCCACGATCGACTCCAGGCCGCGGTGGCCACCGGCGCTGCCGCGCTCCCGGATGCGGAGCTGGCCGAAGGGCAGGGCCACGTCGTCGAGCACAACGATCAAGTCCGCCGGGGTCAAATCCTCTCCACGGAGCAACGCCGCCACCGCCGGGCCGCTCAGGTTCATATAGGTGAGCGGCTCGGCCAGCAGCACTTCCGTCTGGTCCAGGCGGCCGCGCCAGAGCCGCGCCTGCGCTCGCTCGTACTGGCGGCGGAGGCGCGCCTGCTCGGCCAAGCGCTCGACCACGCGGAAGCCGAGGTTGTGCGGCGTCTCGGCGTATTCCCGGCCCGGGTTGCCCAGCCCCACAATCAACCGCATCCCACGCTACTTCTTCTTCGCTTCCTCGCCGCCGGCCGGCGCTGCCCCGCCTTCCTCTCCCGCCTCGGCCGCTTCCGGCTTGCCCTTGCGGATGACTTCGGGCTCGGCCGTTTCGGCTGCGACCGCCGCCACCACTTCTTCCGCCGGCTTCTCCTCTTCAGCCCGCGGCGGCATCACGTGGGCGATGACGCGCTCGGCGTCAGTCAGGATGCGCAGCTTGCGGTTGTCCACCACCAAGTCGCCAACACGAAAGCCCTGGTTGATGGCCAGCTCGCTCACGTCCACCTGGAAGTGGTCGGGGATGTCGCCGGGCAGGCATTCGACTTCGACCTCGCGCTGCTCCAGTACCAGGATGCCGCCCTGCTGCTTCACCCCCACTGGCTCGCCCCGCACCTCGACCGGCACCTTCACCTTCAGGCGCACGTCCATGGCCACGCGCAGGAAGTCCACGTGCAGCAGCGTGCCCTTGACCGGCTCGAGCTGCGTCTCGCGGATCATGGCCGACGCCTTGCCGTGGCCCTTGACCTGCAAAGTGATCAGGGCGTTCTGGCCGGCTTCCGAATGCAAAACCTTCTCCACCAGGCGCGGGTCGACGCTGAGCGACAGCGGCTCCTGCTTGCCGCCATAGACGACGGCGGGAATCTGCCCCTGCCGGCGCAGTTGCCGGGCGGTGTTCTTGCCCCGGCCGCTGCGGGGCTCGGCTTCAACGACCAACTGTTCCATCTCTGATTTCTTCTCCCTGACAGCAGTGGCGGCTCACGCAGGCAAGCCGCCGGAAACTCTTCTTCCCACCTCAGACGAACAGCGTGCTGACCGAGGTCTCCTCGTGAATGGAGCGGATGGCGCGGGCCAGCAGCGGGGCGACGCTCAGCACCTTGATGCGGTCGCAGGCGCGGCCTTCGTCGTTCAAGGGGATGGAATTGGTGACCACCAGCTCGTGCAGTGGCGAATCGCAGATCCGCCGGATGGCGGGGCCGCTCAGCACCGGGTGGGTGCAGGCGGCGTAGACCTCGCGGGCGCCGCGGTCGCGCAGCGCCTCCACTGTCTTTACCAACGTCCCAGCCGTGTCCACAATGTCGTCAATGATTAAGCAGGTCTGCCCCTCGACGTCGCCGATGATGTGCATCAGCTCGGAGACGTCGATGTCGACGCGACGCTTGTCCACGATGGCCAGCGGCGAGTCCATCTTCTTGGCGAAGAAGCGGGCGCGCTCGACGCCGCCGGCATCCGGCGCCACCACGGTCAGGTCGGCCAGGCCCTTGCGGGCGAAATATTCCAGCATCACCGGGGTGGCGTAGAGGTGGTCGACCGGGACGTTGAAGTAGCCTTGAATCTGGGGGGCGTGGAGGTCGAGGGTCAAGGCGCGGTCGATGCCGGCGGTCTCGAGCAGGTCGGCCACCACCTTGGCGGAGATGGGCACGCGGGGTTTGTCCTTGCGATCCTGGCGGGCGTAGCCGTAGTAGGGCATGACGGCGGTGATGCGCGCCGCCGAAGCGCGCTTGCAGGCGTCGACCATCAGCAGGAGTTCCATTAGGTGGCCGTCCACAGGATGGGAGGTGGGCTGGACGACGAAGACGTCGGCCCCGCGCACGTTCTCGTGGATCTGGAAATAAATCTCGCCGTCGCTGAACCGCCCCAGCGTGGCGTCGCCCAGGGGCAGGCTCAGGTATTGGCAGATCTCTTCCGCCAGCGCACGATTGGCGCTGCCGCTGAAAATCTTGCAGGTGTTGCCAGTCACAGCTCTCTTCGCCTCTCCTTAGCGGCCCGAGTGGTTGGCTGGGGGGCCAGGATTCGAACCTGGGTCTTCTGCTCCAAAGGCAGACGTCCTACCACTGGACGACCCCCCATCCGGAGCTCCGGTGCCTTCCTCATTCCGGCCGCAGGCACTCGCTCAAGCCCAGCAGGCGCGCGTAGCGCCTTCGGGGCAACGTTTCCACCAGGAAGACCGTCGCCGTCCGTGCGCTCTCGGCGGCCGCGCGAGCCGCCGCGGCGCGGTCAGAAAACAGAGCGTAAACGGTGGAACCGCTTCCCGAAAGCCCTGCCCGTCGCGCACCCGCGCGCTTCAACATTCGTTTCATTCTAGCAAGTTCCGGGAAGCGCGCAAAGACGACGGGTTCGAAGTCGTTCCTGCTGCCCCAGAGCTCCTCGGGGGATGACCGCGAATCAGATATGATAGCCGCTCGGCGCCGTGGCGTCAATTGCCGCCGCGCCCAGGCGTAGGCCCGCCGCGTCGAGACCGTCTGCGGGGGACAAACGAGGAGGCAGGCCGAAGGCGGCGTGTCGTCGAGCGCATAGACGTCTTCGCCGCGGCCGACACCGAGCGCGCGCCCGCCGAGGAAGAAAAACGGCACATCGGAACCGACGCCGGCGCCCAGGCGGATGAGCTCTGGGAGCGAGAGGCGGGTGCGGGTCAAACGCAAGAGTCCCACCAGAGCCGTTGCGGCGTCGCTCGAGCCGCCGCCCAGCCCGCGCGCGACGGGGATGGTCTTCTCCAGTTCGACTTCAATGCCCTGCCGGAAGTTCAAGGCGCGGCGAGCGGCGACGAGCATCCGGGACACCAGATTGGCGCGGCCGGCGGGGGCGGCGCCGCCCGCCACACGCACGATGACCGCAGGGGCGCGCGTCAGGCGCAGGCGCAGGCGGTCGTGGAGCGTGACGGTCTGGTAGAGGGTGCGAATCTCCCAGTAGCCGTCTGGGCGCACGCCCAGCAGCTCCAGGCTGAGGTTAATTTTGGCGAAGGCAGGTACAGTGAGCCAAGGAGAGGACATCAGGGAGGAGGGCGTTACTTGTTCGACGGCTTGGGGATTTGCTTCTGCGTCTCTTTGGCCAGGCGCACCTTGAGGCTGTGGAGTTTTTCTTCCAGCCTAGCAACGGCCTCGGCGTCGAACTCAACCTGCGGGGTCTGCTTCCATTCCTCGAGCGCGCGTTCCCAAGCCTGAACGGCCAGTTCGAGCCGCCCGGTCTTGAAGTAGAGGTCGCCGAGGTGGTCGTGGATGGTGGGGTCGCGGCTCAGCCGGTTGACAGCGCGCAGCAGGTAGTCCTCGGCCAGGTCAAACTTGTTCAAGCGGAAGTAGGCCCAGCCGAGGCTGTCGAGGTAGGCGCCGTTGTGAGGCTCGAGCTCGAGGGCGCGCTGGATGAGCTCGACCGACTCCTCGAGCTTCATGTTCTGGTCGGCGAACATGTAGCCGAGGTAGTTGAGGGTGATGGCGCTGTCCGGGTCCAGCTCCAGCGTCTTGCGGAACTGCTCTTCGGCCAGGTCGTACTTCTTCTGCCGCTCGAAGAGGGCGCCGCGCATGAAGTAGACGCCTTCGAGCTCCGCGGGGCTGCGGGAGAGCTTCTCGGCTTCGGCCACGGCCTGCTCGGCCTCCGGCCAGCGCTTGTGGCGCTCGTAGATCTGCGCCCGGGTGAGGTGGACGGCGCGGTCGTCGGGGGACTCACTGAGGAGGGAGTCGAGCAGGGCGAGGGCGGCGTCGAGCTCGCCCTGATCGCTGTGGAGCAGGGCGAGCTGGATGGTGAAGTTGCGGTCACCGGGGAAGCGCTCGAGAGCCTGCTGGACGGTGGACCGGGCGGGCTCGTAGCGGCGGGCCTGCCGCAGCGTATCGGTGAGGTGGTGGTAGCCGCGGCGGGCAGCTTCTTCATCGAGGGGGAGCATCATTTCGAAAACTTCGACCGCCTCGTCAAACTTTTCCACATCGCGGTAGAGGAGGCCGAGCTTTTCCAGCACGAGGCTGCGGCTGCGCGTTTCTTCCTGGCTGTACTGGCCGGAGGCGCGGGTCATGCGCGCCACCAAGTGAGAGAGGACGGCGATGGCGGCGTCGAAGCGCCCCTGCGCCTCTTCGAGCAGAGCTTCCTGGAAGCCGAGCTCGAGGTCGTCCGGGTCGAGCTGCTTGGCGCGCTCGAGAGCCTGGCGGGCGTCGTCGTAGCGCCGCTGGTGGCGGTAGATTTGCGCGAGGCGGAGGAAGGACTGGGCGTCTTCCGGGTCGGCCTCGGCGAGAACTTTGTATTCCGCCAGCGCCTCCTCGATGCGCTCGGCGGTCAGGAGGGTTTCGGCCAGGCGGCGGCGCAGCTCAAGGTTGTCGGCGTCGTACTGCAGGGCGCGCCGGTAGGACTGGATGGCATTCTCATAGTTGCCGGCCTGCTCGTAGGCGTAGCCGAGCGAGCCTAAGAGGCGGGCGGAATCGGTCTGCGAAGTGGCTTCTGCGAGGAGCTTCACCGCCTTCTCGTAGTCGCCGGCGTCGCTGTAGATGGAGGCCAGGGCGGCGAGGGCCACCTCGGACTGCGGCTCCTGGGCCAACAGTTTCTTGAGCGCGGCTTCGGCTTTGGGGAGGTCGTTGGCCAGGCGGTAGAGGCGGGCGAGGTCGAGCAGCGCCTCGGCGTCCTGCGGGTCGAGGCGGGTGATGTGCTCGTACTCTTCGATGGCCAGCCCGAGGGTTTGCTGGGGGGTTCCGGGGGCGTTGAGGTCGCCCAGGGTCTGGAAGTAGATGCGCCCCAGCAGACGGTGGGCGGCGATGTTGTCGGGGTCGTCGGCGAGCAACTGCTTGGCCTCCAGCACGGCCTCGCGGATGCGCCCGCTGCGGCGGTAGGCTTCCGCCAGTTGCACGGTGAGCTCAGCCGAACCCGGGTCGTACTTCAGCGCCTCCTTGTACTGCTCGATGGCCTTGCTGAGGTACTCGCTGCGGGAGAAGTTGCCGGCCAGTGACTCATAGAGGTAGCCGAGGGAGAAGTGGTAGTAGGCTTTTGCTCTGGCGTCGATCTGCTTGTCTTTTTCCGGCGCGGAGGAGGCAGCGGCGGCGAGCAAGGGGCCGCCCAGAATCACAAGCAGCAGAAAGCTTCTGGCAGCCAGCTTCACGCGCGGCGCTCCTTTTCTTCTTCGGACGCCCAACGAGCGATTATTTCACAGGGCTCCGCCGGGGTCAAACCGCACCGCCCGCCCCTCACAGCAACGGCTCCAGGTGGCGCTCGAGTGAGGCAAGGGTCTGCTTGCCAACGAGCGAATGGCGGCGGCGGCCGCGGCGATCGTAGATGAAAGTGGCGGGCAGGGCGCCGCTCCACTCCAGGTCAATGGCGTTGATGAAGGGGTCCGGGTCGCCCTGGCTTTTGATGAAGACGGGAAAGGAGGGGCGGAGCTCGGCGAGGAAGTCGCGGACTTTGGTGTCGCGGTCGGCGGGATCGTCGAGTGAGACGGAGAGGAAGACGAGGCCGCGGGAGCGGAAGCGGCGGTCGAGCTCAATCAAATCGGGGAACTCCTCGCGGCAGGGCTCGCACCAAGTAGCCCAGAAGTTGACCACGACGACGCGGCCGCGCTCGGCCGCCAGGCGTTGCCGGTAGCCTTCAAGGTCAATCCAATCGGCCTGGCGGGTGAAGTTGCCCGCGGCGCGGCTGGGTGTGGCGGGCGGGGGAAGAGGTTTGTCCGCCGTGCAGCCCAGCGCCGCTACCAGCAGAGCGACGGTGAAGGCCGCGGGCTTACCCGACACGTTTGATGGCGCAGCCGAAGGCTTTCTTGCCGGCGACAATCTCGCCGCCGGAGAGCAAGGCGTCGAGCGCAGCGCGCAGCTCGTGGGCGTTCAGGCTGGGCTCGGTGTGGCTCGAGTCGAGCCGGCCGTGGTAGCGCAGGACGTTCGAGGCATCAAGCAGGTAGGCCTCCGGAGTGACGGAAGCGCCGAAGTAGTCGGCGACGCGGTTGCCGTCATCCTTGAGGATGGTAAAGGTCAAGCCATTTTCTTGGGCGTGGCGGCGAACTTCGTCGGCGGGTTCGGTGCGGTTGGGGTTGATGCCGACGAGGCGGATGCCACGGGCGCTGTAGTCGCGGTGCAGAGCTTCCATGCGCTGGTTGTAGGCGTTCGAGTAGGGGCAGCGGGTGGCGATGAAAATCAGCAGCGTGCCCTTCTCGCCCTTGAGGCTGGCGAGGGTTTGCGGCTTGGCGTCGAGGTCGGTGAGGGTGAGGTCGCTCACCGCCTGGCCGACGCTGACTTGCGCGGCCGGGGCGCCGGGCCCGGAATAGACGCGCCAGCCGATCGCCGCCGCCGCGGCCAGAATGACAATCACGCCTGCCAGGATTGCTACTTTCCGCATCGTCGTCGCCTCCCTAAACTAGCTTGTCATGCTGATCCCGCTCTGCGGGAGAAGCATCCCTTGAACAACAAGAGAGACCGTTTCGCTGCGTTCGAAGTGTTAGGCCGTCGTGGGTGCAAGGGATCCTTCGCTTTGCCCGCCCATTCTTGGCCATAGAGCTTCTGCCACGCAGCGCCTCGGCTGTGCACCACTCGCTTCTCCGCAGTGTGCCATGCTCCGGAATGGGCGGGGCTTCGCTCAGGATGACAATCCTTTTTTTCTGCCTTCACCTTGCTATACCTCGCTCCCTTCGACTCTGCTCCCTTCGGCTACGCTCAGGGTCTCCGCCGCGCTCCGACGGGGCAAGCAGGATGACAGTCCCCTTTTTCTCCCTTCGCCCTTGCCTCAATTGGACGCTCGAGGGTCGGAAAGGGTTTCACCCGAGGGTTCCGTTACTGCCGTCAATGGTAGCGGAAGGCTTCAGCCTTCCATCCCTGGAACCCTGAAGGGTTCCGCTACGTGACAGAGCCGCGGACGCGTTCGAGGAGCTTGCGAGCGGTGTCGGCCCCGACCACCGGCAGCCGTTTGGGGTCGAGCAGGCCGACCTGGGCCAGGAGCGAGCCCTGGTCCCAGTAGATGTGCTCGTGGGCGATTTTGTCGCCCTGGAACTTCGCCACTACCACATGGGGGAGCTCGACATAGCGCCCGGTGGGGGCGATGCCGGGCAGCATGTACTCGATGGGAATGTCGTGGGTGAAGCAGAGGATGAGCTCATCCACGACCCGGTCGTCGCTGACGGTGCGGGAGACGCGCACCACCTGCGTGTCGGCGGGCATCTTGCCGACGAAATGGTTTTTGTAGAAGTGGTAGACGCCGTCAAAGCCCGTGCCGCCCCAGAGCGTGGGCACGTTGTGGACGTAGGGGCTGGCGGTCATGGTTTTCATGGTGGCGTCGACGTCTTTGTCTTCGAACTCCAGCTTGACGTGGAGGTCGAAGATGGCGCCCAGGTCGGGGCGGTTAGCGTTGCTCATCGAAGTCGCCTCCCTTCAAAGGGATAAGGGTTACAGAGTTACAGAGTGGACAGAGTATCAGTCTCGGGCAGGCGCGCAGAACGGCCCGAAAAGCAGATTCCTCGCCGCCAAGGCGTGCAAGGGCTCGGAATGACATCGGGTGGGACATTTTCTTATTCTTATGCAAAGTCAACGAGTGGCGCGGTCTGGGCCGGCGAGGACGCCCAGTTGCCAGAAGAGGAAGCTCAGCTCGGCCGTGAGGTCTTCAATGGTCTTGGAGACGGGGCGGCCACCGGCATGGCCGGCCTTGGTGTCGTAGCGCAGCAGCACGGGGTGGTTCGAGCCGGTGACGGATTGCATCAGCGCGGCCATCTTGCGGGCGTGCAGCGGATCAACGCGAGTGTCGGAGTCGCCGGTGACGAAGAGCACGGCGGGGTAGTTCGTGCCCGGCTGGACGTTGTGGTAGGGCGAGTAGGCGCGCAGGTAGCGGAACTGCTCGGGGTCGTCCGAGGAGCCGTACTCGGGCACCCAGAAGCGGGCGACGAGGAACTTGTGGTAGCGGAGCATGTCGAGCAGCGGGTAGCGGCAGACGACGGCGGCGAAGAGGTCGGGCCGCTGGGTAGACGCCGCGCCGACCAGCAGGCCGCCGTTCGAGCCGCCGGCGATGGCGAGCCGGTCGGGGCGGGTGTAGCTGTTCTCGATGAGCCACTCGGCGGCGGCGATGAAGTCGTCGAAGACGTTTTGCTTGTTCTCGCGCATGCCGGCGCGGTGCCAGGCTTCGCCGAATTCGCCGCCGCCGCGCAGGTTGGCGACGGCAAAGACGCCGCCGCGCTCGGCCCAGGCGACGGCGGTGGCAGAAAAGCTCGGCGTAAGGCTGATAACGAAGCCGCCGTAGCCGGTGAGGTAGGTGGGGTTGGAGGCGTCGAGTGTGATGCCCATCTTGTGAACGAGGAACATCGGCACCAATGTGCCGTCCTTGGACTCGTACCAGACCTGGCGGACGGCGAGCTTTTCGGTGTCGACGGGGACTTTGAGCTGCGCCCAGACAGACTGAGTGCCGCGGGCGACGTCGTAGCGGTAGATGGTGGTGGGGATGTGGAAGGAGGTGAAGAGGTAGAAGGCTTCGTCGCTCTGCCAGGCGCCGGTGACGTCGCTGACCGTGCCCAGGCTGGGAAAGGAGATGTCGCGCACGGGGCGGCCGTCGCGCTCAAAGAGTTTCACCTGGGAGCGGACGTTGCGCAGGTAGTTGACGCAGAGGCGCCCGCCGGCCAGCGAGAGGCCGCGGATCACGGCGTCGCTCTCCGGGACGACCTCGCGCCAGTGTTCGCGAGCCGGAGCGGCGAGATCAACAGCCAGGATGCGACCGCGGGGCGCCTGCCAGTTGGTTTCGATGAACAGTTGGTCTCCGCCCACTTCGCCGAAAAAGCGCGCCTCGACGTCGTTGACCAACGGGACGACGGGGCCGCCGCGGGCCAGGTCTTGGAAGTAGATTTCCGTCTTGTCGGCGGCCGAGCCGTAGAGCACGTGGATGAGGAGGTAGCGGCTGTCCTCGGAGAGGCTGGCGACGATGATTTTCTCCGGGCCGTAGCCTTCGCCGAAGATGAGCTTGTCGGCGGCGGGGTCGGCGCCCAGAGCGTGGTAGAAGACGCGGGGGCCGGCGTCGGTGTGGCGGACGTAGTAGAAGCCGGTCTTGTCGGCGTTGAAGTAGGTGCCGTCGGAGAAGAAGTAGCGAGCTTTGGGGAGGAGGTCGGGGAGGTCGCGGCGGGTGGCGACGTCGAGGAGTTTGAGGGCGATTTCGTCCTCGCCGCCCTGGCGGAGGCCGTAGAGCAGCGTGTTGCTGTCTTGGGAGACGTCGATGAGGATGACGGAAGTGGAGTGGTCGGGGCTGAGGGGGTGGGGGTCGATGAGGACTTCGTCCGAGCCCTCGAGCCCCTGGCGCAGGTAGATGGAGAAGAGGTCTTGGTCGGCGCGGCGCTTGGAGAAGAAGTAGCGGCCGCGGCGGGCCTTGGGGACGCCGAGGGAGTCGACTTTGAGCAGCTCACTGAGGCGCTGCTCGAGTTTGTCGCGGCCGGCCACCTGGCCGAGGAGCGAGTCGGTGTAGGCGTTCTGCGCCTCAATCCAGGAGCGGGTCTCCGAGCTCTCCTGGTCTTCGAGCCAGCGGTAGGGGTCGGTGAGCTCGACGCCGTGGAGGACTTCCTTGACGTCGTCGGTGCGTGTCTTAGGCGGGGCTTTGACCGCCGCGTCGCCCGCCCACACCACGGGGACAACCAGGAGCAGCACCAAGACCCAGCCCGCGGAGTGGAGCGCGGTGTTTCCGGGCAAGAAGAACCGTTTGACTCGTGAAAACATATTCGGTTTCCTTTCCATTTTTCCCCGAAGGATAGTGAAGAAGGTTCCGAAGAGCAGGAAATCTTGCCACAGATTGAAAGCCGAATCCAGCGCAGAAGCGTTTTAGAAAGAGTGGAACCCTGAAGGGTTCCGCTACATCGCGTGCCCCTCCCGCCGTAGCGGAAGGCTTCAGCCTTCCACACTTCTAGCGTCGGCGGGGAAAATCCAGCCGGCGCGCGGGTTCTGATAGAATAGCGGCCTCAAGAGTCGCTCCGTTGGGCCGGGGGAGAATCATCATGGCGCGCAAGGGAAGAAAAGGAACCGCTGCACGCGCGTCGGCGAAGAGACGCGAAGCGGCGCCCCACGCGGCCGAGGCACGGATCGTCCCGACTTTATCGGGACTGCTGGCCGAGAAGCGCGTCTACAAGCCGTCGGCCGCCTTTCGCCGGCAGGCGAACTGCAATGATGCAAAAGTGTACGAGCGGGCGGCGCGGAACCTGGAGAAGTTCTGGGGCGAGTGGGCGAGGAAGCTCGAGTGGTTCAAGCCGCCGAAGAAGGTGCGGGAGTGGAAGGCGCCGTTCGCCAAATGGTTTGCGGACGGGAAACTGAACGTGAGCGTCAACTGCCTTGACCGGCACGTGAAGACGGCGCGGCGCAACAAGGCGGCGCTGGTGTGGGAGGGCGAGCCGGGCGACCGGCGGACCTACACCTACTGGGAGCTGTGGCGGGAGGTGAATCAGTTCGCCAACGTGCTCAAGCGGCTGGGGGTGCGGAAGGGCGACCGGGTGGCCATCTACCTGCCGATGATTCCCGAGGCGGCAATTGCCATGCTGGCTTGCGCGCGGCTCGGCGCCATCCACTCGGTGGTCTTCGGCGGGTTCAGCGCCGAGTCGCTGAAGGACCGCATCAACGACGCGCGGGCAAAGCTGCTCATCACTGCCGACGGCGGCTACCGCCGGGGGAACCTCCTGCCGCTCAAGCAGTACGCCGACGAGGCGCTCGCGCACTGCCCGACCATCGAGAACGTGGTGGTGGTGAAGCGCGGCGGGGCCGAGTTCCCGGTGCACATCCGCGAAGGGCGCGACCACTGGTGGCACCGCTTGATGCAGGATGCCGGCGGTTGGTGCGAGCCCGCCGCGGTGAACTCCGAGGATTTGCTGTTTATTCTTTACACCTCGGGAACGACCGGAAAACCGAAAGGCATCGTGCACTCGACCGCCGGCTACCTCATCGGCGTCCTGGCGACCACCGCGTGGGTGTTCGACCTGAAAGAAGACGACCTCTTCTGGTGCACCGCCGACATCGGCTGGGTCACCGGCCACAGCTACACCGTCTACGGGCCGCTCGCCCTGGGCGCCACCACGCTGATGTACGAGGGCGCGCCCGACTGGCCGGCGCGCGACCGCTTCTGGGATATCTGCGAGCGCCACGGCGTCACGGTTTTCTATACCGCCCCGACGGCCATCCGCGCCTTTATGAAGTGGGGCGCCGAGCACATCGGCAAGCACGACCTGTCGCGCCTGCGGCTCATCGGCACGGTCGGCGAGCCCATCAACCCGGAAGTCTGGGTGTGGTACCAGCAGACGGTGGGCGGCGGCCGCTGCCCGGTGGTGGATACGTGGTGGCAGACCGAGACCGGCCACATCCTCATCACGCCGCTGCCGGGATTGACGGCCCTCAAGCCCGGCTCAGCCACGCGGCCCTTCCCCGGCGTCTCCGCCGACGTGGTGGACGCCGAGGGAAGGCGCGTAGACCCCGAGGCCTCGGGGGGTGGGGGCTACCTGGTGCTGACGCGGCCGTATCCGGGGATGCTGCGGGGCATCTGGGGCGACCCGGAGCGCTACAAGCAGGAGTACTGGTCGCGCTACCCCGGCCTCTACTTCACCGGCGACGGCGCCAAGCGCGACGAAGATGGCTACTTCTGGCTGCTGGGGCGGGTGGATGACGTGCTGAACGTCGCCGGGCACCGCATCGGCACCGCCGAGGTCGAAAGCGAGCTCGTCGACCACAAGGCGGTGGCCGAGGCGGCCGTGGTCGGCATCCCGCACGAGCTGAAGGGCGAGGCCATCGCCGCCTTCGTCACGCTGAAGGACGGCCACGGCGCGAGCGACCCCGTTGAATTGATGGACGAGTTGAAGGAGCACGTGGTGCGGAAAATCGGCGCCATCTCCCGGCCCGACCGCATCCTGTTTGCGGCGGATTTGCCCAAGACGCGCAGCGGGAAGATTATGCGGCGGCTGCTGCGCGACGTCGCCACCGGCCGCGCCCTGGGCGACACCACCACGCTGGCCGACCCCTCGGTGATTGAGAGCCTGAAGGCGCGCTACGCGGAAGAATGAGTCCGTGACCCGTGACTCGTGGC
>JACPRL010000091.1 GCA_016189965.1 Acidobacteriota bacterium
CACCCGATTGTGCTCGACCCCTACGCGCAGCTTGACCGCCGCCGGCATTGGGTCGCGGCGGTCGGGCTCGCGGTCTTCTTTCTCTGCTTCACCCCCGCGCCCTTCCGCCCGCCCCTCGGACAGTAGCAGCTCAGCAAGGCTTTTCGTCAGGGCACGGCTTCAGCCGTGCCAAGCCCCGTTCAACACGAGACGGCTTTAGCCGCTGAGGTCTTTACATCAAGCTGAGTGGGTCGACGTCAACCATGAGCGCGCCGGGCGGAACCTGCTTCTGGCGCGCGTAGGCCACAGCGGCGCGCAGCAGTTCTTGCAGAGCTCGGCGCTGGGAGGACTTGAGGAGGAACTGGAAGCGGTAGTCTTTCTTCAGCCGGGCGATGGGCGCCGGCGCCGGTCCGAGTACGCGCACGCTCGAGCGGCGCACGTGCTGGAAGAACTCTTGCAACAGGCGCGTCATCCGCAGCGCCGCCTCCAGCCTTCGGTCGCGCACCACCATGTTGGCCAGCGCGGTGAAGGGCGGATAGTGCAGCAGGCGGCGGAAGCGCAGCTCCTGCTCGTAGAAGGCGTCGAAGTCCTGGCGGGCGGCGAGCTGGATGGCGTAATGGTCGGGATAGTAGCTCTGCACGATGACTTCGCCGGGACGCGCGCCGCGGCCAGCGCGGCCGGCGACCTGGGTGAGCAACTGGAAGGTGCGCTCTGCGGCGCGGAAGTCGGGCAAGCCGAGCAACACGTCGGCCGAGACCACGCCTACCAGCGTCACACCCTGGAAGTCGTGCCCCTTGGCGATCATCTGCGTGCCGACCAGGAGGTCGAGCTGCCCGCGCACGAACTGGCGGAGAATCTGCTCGGCGCGGCGGCGTCCGGCGGCGGTGTCGCGGTCGAGCCGCGCCAGGCGGGCGGCGGGAAAGGCGCGGCGGACTTCCGCCTCCACCTTCTCCGCGCCTTCGCCGACAAAATAGACGTGTTCGCTGGCGCACTTCTCGCACGCCCGCGGCGGGACGCGCGCCCGGCCGCAGTAGTGGCAGATGAGCTGGCCGCGCGCGCGGTGGAAAGTGAGCGAGATGCTGCAATCGGCGCACTGCACGGTGGCGCCGCACTTCCGGCAGAGCAGGAAGTTGGCGTAGCCGCGGCGGTTCAGCAGCACGAGCACCTGGCCGCGCCCGGCGAGCGCGCGCTGGATGCCGTCGGCGAGCGCGCGGGAAAACAGCGCCGTTTTCTTCGTCTCCTGGAACTCGGCCCGCATGTCCACCACGCGCACGGTGGCCAGCGGCCGGCCGCCGATGCGGCTCTCGAGTTCGAGCAGGCCGTACTTTCCTGTGCGCGCGTAGTGGCTGGCTTCGAGCGACGGCGTGGCCGAGCCCAGGACGACGACAGCGCCCTCGAGCTTGGCGCGCACCACGGCGGTGTCGCGCCCGTGGTAGCGCGGCGATTCGCCCTGCTTGTAGCTCGTGTCCTGCTCTTCATCCACGATGATGACGCCGACGTTCTCGAGCGGCGCGAAGACAGCCGAGCGCGTGCCCACGGCCACCCGGGCCTCGCCGCGCCGCAGCCGCCACCATTCGGTCGAGCGTTCGCGCGGCGTGAGCCCACTGTGCAGCACGGCCACACGGTCGCCGAAGCGCGCTGCGAACAGTTCAGCCACCGCGGGCGTCAGAGCAATTTCCGGCACCAACAGGAGCGCCGTGCGGCCGCGCTCTAGAGAGGACTGGATGGCACGCGAGTAAACCTCCGTCTTGCCGCTGCCGGTCACGCCTTCGAGCAGCACGGGCGCGAAGCGGCCCGCCGCCAGCCGCTGTTCGATCTCTTCCACCGCGCGCTCCTGCGCGCCGGTCAACACGAGCATCCCGCTCTGCGGCACCCAGTCGCCCTCGAAGAGCAGCGGCACGGCGGGGGCGGCGGCGCGGCGGCGCACTTCGCCCACTACCTCGATGAGGCCCTGGCGGCGCAGTCGCGCCAGCCAGTCTCGTCCGTCGCGCACCGCGCGGGCCAGGCGCGCTACGTGCCGCGGCTTGCCGCTGGCGAGCCGCAGCAGCAGCTCGTACTCCGTCTGCTCGCCCGGCGTGCGGCTCTCCATCCGCTGAAGCGCCGCCAGCCGCTCGGCGCCCAGCGGCCGCAGCCGCGCACGCTCGCTGCGGGCGAACTCGGCGTGGAGCGGGAGCATCACGCGGTAGACTTCGCCTGGGGGCGCCAGGTAGTACTCGGCCAGCCAACGCGCCAGCGCTTCGAGCGCCGGCGGCAGCAGGGGCTCGAGGTCGACGACTTCCAGAACGTCTTTCAGCTCACGCGTCACGCGTGGCGCTTCCGCCAGCGCCGTCACCATGCCCACCAGCTTGCGCTGGCGGAACGGCACCACCACGCGTCCGCCGACGCACACCTGTCCGACGAGCTCGGGCGGCACGCGATAGGTGAAGGTGTCGGGCAGCGGGACGGGAACCGCTACTTCGCAGTAGGCCGCCATCGGACCGGCTCAGCCGAGAAACTGGCAGATCCGGCGCAGGTCTTCTTGCACCTCGCGCTGAACGCCCGGGTTGCGCAGCAGATAGGCGGGGTGAAAGGTGGCGAAGAGCTTCAGCCCGCGCCAGTCGAAGAACTGGCCGCGGACGCGGGTGATGGAGACGCTCTTGCCCAGCAGCGTCTGCAAGGCCACGCTGCCCAGGCAGCAGATGAGCTTGGGCCGGAGGGATTCGAGCTGCCGGAAGAGAAACGGCGAGCAGGTTTCAATCTCGTCCCGCTCCGGCGTGCGGTTGCCGGGCGGGCGGCACTTGATGACGTTGCAGATGTAGACCTCGGAGCGCTTCAGCCCCAGCGACTCAATCCAGTGGGTCAGCAACTGCCCGGCGCGCCCCACGAACGGCCGCCCCTGCGCGTCTTCTTCCGCGCCCGGACCTTCACCGACAAACACAAGCTGCGCGTGGGAGCTGCCTTCGCCGAACACAATCGTCCGGCGATGCTGGGACAGTTTGCAGCGTGTGCACTCGCCCAGCTCGGCGCGGATTTGCTCCAGCGACTCGTGCTCCCGCCGCGGCGGGGCTTCCTCGAAGAGCGAGAGCGTCAACGGGGGCGGCGTGGGCGCGGCGCTCACGAATGTCGCCGCGGCGGGGACCGGCAGGGTTGCCGCCCTTTGCGGGACACTGGCTTCGCTCGCGGGTGCATCGGAGCGGCGGCGCCGGTACAAAGGAGTCAACCCCAACTCGTCGTAGAATTCGAGCCAGGCGCGCAGGCGCTCAGCCGCGGGAGGCAGGCGCTCGTCCTTCATCCGCGCGCCGCAGGTGCGGCGCGCGCCGCGGCGCGCAGCCGCACGACTTCGTCCAGCAGGCGGTTGGCGACCTCGAACATGCTCAGGCGCGGGAGCGGAATCTCCTGCCCGTCGCGGGTGAGCAGGGTGACGATGTTGGTCTCGACGTCGAAGCCCGCGCCCTCCTGGGTGACGTCGTTCGCCGCCACGAGGTCGAGCTTCTTCGAGCGCAGTTTGGCGCGGGCGTTTTCCACCACGTTCTCGGTTTCGGCGGCGAAGCCGACGACCAGGCGCTGGCCGTCGGCGCGGGTGATTTCTTCCAACAAGTCAGCCGTCGGCTCCAGCTCAAGCTCGAAGCGACCGCTGGTGCGCTTGAGCTTCTCCCGCGCCGGGGCCGACGGGCGGAAGTCCACCACTGCTGCCGTCTTGATGACCACCGTGGCCTCGGCCAGGTGCTTGCGCACGGCCTGCCGCATCTCTTCGGTCGTGCGCACCGATTCGAACACAGCCCCCGGCGGCGGCTCGAGCGCCGTCGGTCCGCTCACCAAGATGACGCGCGCGCCGCGCCGCCGCGCCGCTTCGGCCACCGCGTAGCCCATGCGCCCCGACGAACGGTTGGTGAGGTAGCGCACCGGGTCAATGTCTTCGCAGGTCGGCCCAGCCGTGACCAGAACAGTCTCGCCGGCCAGGTCGTCGCGCAGGCCGAGCACGGCGCGCACCCGAGCGAGGATCGTCTCCGTGCTCGCCAGCCGGCCCGGGCCGGTCCAGCCACAGGCCAAGTAGCCTTCGTCGGGCTCGACCACCTGCACGCCCTGCCCGCGCAGCCGCTCGAGGTTAGCCTGCACCACGGGATGCTCCCACATGTTGACGTTCATCGCCGGGGCGACGACGACGGGCGCCTTCGTCGCCAAGTAGGTTGTGGTCAGGAAGTCGTCGGCAATGCCGTTGGCGAACTTCCCCAGCAGGTTGGCGGTCGCCGGCGCCACGAGCAGCAGGTCGGCGCTATCGGCTACGGCGATGTGCTCGACGGCGCTTTCCAGATTCGCCGGCGCCGAGCCGGACTCGAACATTTCGGTGATGACTTTCTTGCCGGTAAGCGCGGCGAAGGTGAGCGGGCGGATAAACTCCTGCGCGTGCCGGGTCAGGATGACCTGGACGTCGAGCCCCAGTTGCTGGAGCCGGCGCACGAGCTCGGCGGCCTTGTAGGCGCCAATGCAGCCGCTCACGCCCAGCACTACCTTCATCGCAGGCCTCGGGGACAGCTACTTGCTGGCGCGCTTGCTCTTGCCGCGCCGACCCTTCTCGTCTTCTTCCTCGTCTTTCAGCGGGGGCAGCTCGAAGGGCACGGCGCCGCCGAACACTTCGTCCATGGCGGCGCGCGTCGGCTTGTGCGCCGAGGTGGGCACCAGCGGTTTCGCGCCCATCTGCAACTGCCGGGCGCGCTTGGCCGCGGCCAGCACGAAGGCGAACTTGTTGTCCAATTTGTCCAATGCAATCATTTGGCTCTGGCTCCGAACGTCTCTAGAATAGCAGAAACTTGGCTTACTGTGGCGTCCTTGCGCGCCGCTTCGGCCTGCGCCACCAGCTCAGCCGGCCCGGGCGTCTCGCCGGCGAGGCGCTGCCGCTCGACGCGCACAATGGCCTCCACCTGGGCGCAGGCTTTGCTGAGGTCGCGGTTGATCACGACGTAATCGTAGGTGGCGCAGCTTTCCACTTCCTGCCGGGCGCGCTCCAGGCGCCGCTGGATGTCCTCCGGCGAGTCGAGCCCCCGCGCGCGCAGGCGGCGTTCCAGCTCCTGCCAGGAGGGCGGCAGGATGAGGATGGCGACGGCCGGCGGCAGCTTGCGTTTCACCTGCTGCGCGCCCTTCACATCGATATCCAGCACCAAATCCTTTCCCGCGCGTTCGGCGTCGACCAGCACGCGGCGGTGCGTGCCGTAGTAGTGGTTGAAAACCTGCGCATGCTCCAAGAAGTCGCCCCGCGCCTTCATCGCTTCGAACTCTTCTCGGCTGACGAAGAAATACTCGCGCCCCTCCTGCTCGCCGGGCCGCGGCCCGCGCGTGGTGTAGGAGACGGAAAAAAGCAGGTCGGGCACCGAGGCCAGCAGGTGTTCGACGATGCTCGTCTTGCCCGAGCCCGAAGGGCCGGACACGATGAAGATCTGGCCCGCCACACCTCACTCCACGTTCTGCACCTGCTCGCGCAGCCGCTCGATCCACGCCTTGAGCTCCAGGCCGCGCCGCGTCATCTCCAAACCTTCTTCGGCCAGCCCGGGCGCTTTCGACAGGATGGTGTTGGTCTCGCGGTTCATCTCCTGCAGCAGGAAGTCGAGGCGCTTCCCGACGCTGCCGTCGCTCTCCAGCAGCTGGGCGAACTGCTCGGCGTGGCTTTCGAGCCGCGTCAGCTCTTCGCTCGTATCGCTGCGCTCGGCCAGGTAGGCGGCCTCCTGCGCCAGGCGCTGCGGGTCGAGCCCGCTCTCGCCGAGCAGCTCCTCCAGCCGTTCCCGTAGTTGACGATGGTAGGCGGGCAGAGCCTGCTCGTTCACGCGCGCCAGCTCGCGCCGCTCGGCCCGCACGCGCTCGAGCGCGGCGCGGAGGTCGCGCTCCAGCGCCACGCCTTCAGCAGTTCGCATTTCGTTGAGCCGTCCCAGAGCGTCCGTCAGCAGGCGTTCCGCCAGCGCGCCCAACACCTCGAGGTCCGCCGGTGTCGGCGCTGCGGCGTCGCTGCGCAGCACGCCCGGTAAGCGCAGCACGGCCGCCAAGTCGGGCTCGCTACTCAAGCCGTGCTCGGCCTGCAGCTCGCGGTAGAGTTCCACATAAGCGCGCACCAACTCGCGGTTGGCCTCCAGTGCCACGGGGCCGCGCCGCTCCACCTGCAGCACCACCTCCAGGTGGCCGCGATGCACGTTCTCCCGCACCAGACTGCGCCAGCGCGGCTCCAACGCCGCCAACTCTTCCGGCAGGCGCAGGTGCAAGTCAAGGAAACGGTGGTTGAGCGCCTTCAGGGTCACGCGCACCGACCACAGCCCGTCCTCTCCCTGCGTCTGGGCGTAGCCGGTCATACTGCGCAGCATGGCTAGAGCGGCTCTCCGGTTCGGACGCGCGGCTCGTCGGTGGGCTCGTCCTGATCCACGAACTGCAGCTCGAAGAGGCGCTGGTAGAGCCCACCACGCCCCAGCAGCTCGTGGTGGCGGCCGACTTCGCGGATGCGCCCCTCTTCGAGCACCACAATCTTCTCGGCGCGGCGGATGGTGGAGAGGCGGTGGGCGATGACAAACACGGTGCGGCCCTGCATCAGGTTGGCCAGGGCCTGCTGGACGAGCCGCTCGGATTCGGCGTCGAGCTCCGAGGTCGCTTCATCGAGAATCAGAATGGGAGCATCCTTCAGCAGGGCGCGCGCAATCGCCAGCCGCTGCCGTTGCCCGCCGCTCAAGCGCACGCCGCGCTCGCCGATGCGCGTCTCGTAACCCTGCGGGAGCTGTTGGATGAACTCGTGCGCCAGCGCCGCCCGCGCCGCGGCCTCCACTTCCCGCGGCGAGGCCGACGGTCGCCCGTAGCGGATGTTCGCGGCCACCGTGTCGTTGAACAGCACGGTCTCTTGCGTGACGAGACCAATCTGCGCCCGCAGCGAGGCCAGCCGCACCTCGCGGATGTCCTGGCCGTCAAGCCGGATGGTGCCGCCGGTGAAGTCGTAGAAGCGCGGCAGCAGGTTCACCAGCGTGGTCTTGCCCACGCCGCTCGAGCCCACAATGGCCACTACTTCGCCCACGCGCGCCTCGAGCGAAATTCCCTGCAGCAGCGGCACGCCCTCTTCATAAGCAAACCAGACGTCCTCGAACTCGACGCGCTGGCGGAAGGGCGGCAGCTCGCGAGGGTGCGGTTTTTCCGGCACTTCCTCGCGCTGGTCGAGCAGCTCGAAGACTCTTTCCGCGGCGCCCAGCGCCTGCTGGAAGAGGCTGTAGATGCCGGCCAGGCGGCGCAGCGGCTGGTAGGTGCGGATGAGCGCCACCACGAAGACCACCATCATCTCCGAGGTGAGCGCGCCGGCGAGAATCCGCTGGCGGGCGTAGAGCAGGAGCAGGCCGACGGTGGCGGCGCCGAGCAGCTCCATCATGGGCGAGGTCAAGGCGTAGTGGCGCACCCAGCGCAGGTGGGTGCGGAAGAGCTGGCGTGCCCGCTCGCGGAAGCGCGCGGCTTCCCACTCTTCGCGACCGAAGCCCTGCACAATGCGGACGCCGCTGTAGGTCTCCTGCAAGGCGTCGTTCAAACCACTGATTTGCTCCTGCGCCTGGCGGCTCAGGCGCCGGATGCGGCGGCCGATCTGCGCCACCGGCAGCACGATGAGCGGCACGGTGAGGAAGCAGAGCAGCGACAGCTTCCAGTCGATCAGCAGCACCAGCGCCAGCAGCGCCGGCAAGGCAAAAATCTGCCGGAAGAAGTCGGTGAGGACGTGGGAGACCGCCACCTGCACGCGGTCGACGTCGTTGATGGCGGTCGACATCAGCTTCCCTGTGCTCTGCCGGTGGAAGAAGCTCAGCGACTGCCGCAGGGTGTGGGCGTAGAGCTGGTTGCGCAGATCCATCACCACGGAGTGCCCCAGCCGGTGCACGCTGTATTCGCCCAGGTACTCGCTGGCCGCTTTGGCGGCGAACACAACGAGAATCGTCCCCACCACCAGCCAGGCCGCCGAGGCCACCGGCCAGGGAACCAGCTCTTGCAAGTAGTAGGTGCGGCCGAGCTGCGGCAGCTCGAGCAGAACGATGTCGCTGCTCGCTGCCGTTGGCTCCAGCACCAGTTGCACCAGCGGCCGCACCAGCGCCGCTACCGCGCCTTCGAGCAATCCGACGACAGTAAGCAGAGCGCAGCCCGCGGCCAGCCAGGCGGCGTGGGGACGGACGTAGGCGAGCAAGCGTCGCAGGTTGGGCATCGGGCTCAATTCTAGTGCCGTTCCAAGTATTTTGAACTAACTTTCAGCACTGAACAAGGCAAGTGCAGACGCACTAGAAACGGTTGCATAAGTGGTGGCGAGCGGAGCGAAAAGCAGATCCTTCGACTCCGTCCCGCCCTTTCGCAGACCGCGGGAGCCTCCAGCGACGCGGCCCCGCGGCCACCGTCGGCGACGGTGGCGGCAGCCATCACGGGAAAGGGCGGGACTTCGCTCAGGATGACAGCGCTGGGTGGAGGGGATGAATAAATCAAAGCCCCCTTTCGGCAAAATAAGTTGGAACGGCACTAGCTCGCCTTGTGCAGGTCGCGGTGGCTGATTTTCACCTGCGGGTAGCGGCGCGCCAGTTGGCGCGCCAACGACTCGGCAATGGCGACAGAGCGGTGGCGCCCGCCCGTGCAGCCGAAGGCGATGGTCAGGTAGCTCTTGCCCTCGCGGCGGTAGTGCGGAATCAGGTAGGCCAGCAAGTGCGCGATGCGCCGGAGAAATTCCCGCGTCTGCTGGAAGGAGAAGACATAGCGCGCCACGGTGGCGTGCTTGCCGGTGAGCGGCTTGTAGGCGGGGACGAAGTTCGGGTTGGGCAGGAAGCGGACGTCAAAGACCAAGTCGGCGTCGGGCGGCACGCCGTAGCGGTAGCCGAAGCTCACCAGCGAAATCAGCAGCGCCTGCGGGCGGTCGGTTTCGGCGAAGCGCTCCATGGCGAATTGCCGCAGCTCGTGCGGGGTGAAGCGGGTGGTATCCACCGTGATGTCAGCCAGGGCGCGGATGGGTTCGAGCAAGGCGCGTTCGCGCCGGATGCCCTCGCGCACCGGCAGGTCGGCGCCCAGGGGATGCGGCCGGCGGGTTTCGCTGAAGCGCCGCAGCAGCGTGGCGTCGCTCGCCTCGACGAAGACCAACGTCACCGGCACCGTCCGCCGCAGCATCTCGAACAGGCCGGGAAAATCCTCCAGCGCTTCCCCTTCACGAATGTCCACCACCAGTGCCGCGCGCGCCACGTCGGCGCCGCTGCGCACGGTCAGGTCGGCGAAGGTCGGGATGAGGGAGATGGGCAGGTTATCCACGCAGTAATAGCCCAGGTCTTCCAGCGTGCGCAGGATGGAGCCTTTGCCCGAGCCGCTCAGCCCGGTGATGATGACCAGTCGCGTGCTGGGGCGCTTTCCTTTGGCAGGCTCTCGCTTCCGGGATGCGGTTTCCCGAAGACGGCGGCGCCGTGCAGGCATAAGAACGGGCGGCCCAGCCTTCCTACAACTTCACGCGCCGCTGGTGGGTGCTGGGAATCCTCATGTCTTCGCGGTATTTCGCCACCGTGCGCCGCGTCACCTGGATGCCTTCGGCCGCCAGCCGCTGGGCAATCTGCTCGTCGGTCAGCGGATGCACGGAGTCTTCCTCCTCAATCATCCGCCGCACCCGGCGCTTCAGGCTCAGCAGCGACATCGCCTGACCGGAGGGGCCGCCGACCGCCTCCGAGAAGAAGGAGCGCAGCTCGACCACCCCCTGCGGCGTGTAGGCATACTTGTTGGCCACGGCGCGGCTCACGGTCGAGGGATGGACGCCAACTTCCTCAGCCACTTCCTTGATCATCAGCGGCTTCAGGCAATCCGGCCCTTGGTCGAGGAACTCGCGCTGGCGCTCGACGATGATCTCGCATACCCGCAAAATCGTCTGCTTGCGCTGCTGGATGTTCTTCAGCAGTTGCACGGCGGAGGCAAAGCGCTCCCGCACGTAGCTGCGCACCTCGGGCGGCGCCATGCGGCGGTCGAGCAGCCGGCGGTAGAGCGGGCTCAAGCGCAACTGCGGCAGCTCGTCTTCGTTCAGCAAGACGTGGTAATCGTTCCCCACCTTCGCGAAGAAGACGTCCGGCTCAATCACCGTCGGCTGCGCCCGGTTGTAACGGCGGCCGGGGCGCGGATCGCAGCGCCTGATGGCCTCAATGGCGGCCAGCACGGCCGGCAAGGGCCGGTTGAGCGCGCGGGCCAGCTCGCGGTACTGCTTGTTCTGGAGCTGCTTCAGGTGGTCGCGGACGATCTGCTGCGCCAGGGTGTTCTCCGGTTCGAGCACGACCAGCTGCAGGAGCAGGCATTCCTGCAGGTCGCGCGCCGCGACACCGAGCGGGTCGAACTCCTGCACCAGGCGCAAGGCCTGCTCCACGTCCTCCCGCGTGAGCCCGCCGCTCTCGGCCATCTCCTCGAGGGTGGCGGTGAGGTAGCCGTCCTCGTTCAGGTTGCCGATGATGGAGAGCGCCGCCGTCTTCACCCCTTCCGGCACCAGGGACAGGCTCAACTGCCACTCCAGGTGATCGGTCAGCGTGGTGGGCGGCGAGAGGAAGTTCTCGTAGGAGGGCCGCTCGATCTCCTCCCGCTCGGCCTGCCGCTCGGTGGCGTCCATGTATTCCTCGAAGAGCGCCTTGACGTCGAACTCTTCATAGGGGTCGCCGACCTCGCCGGCTTCGCTCTCCGCCTTCTCGAAGCCGTCCTCGCCCGCTTCCCGCTCGCGCGGCAGCCCGTCCTCGCCCATCTCCTCCAGCACCGGGTTCTGCATCAGCTCCTGCTGGATCATCTCGCGCAGCTCCAGCTTGTTGAGCTGCAGCAGGCTGACCATCTGCACCAGGCTGGGGGTGAGGATCTGCCTCTGCGTGACCTTCAGTTGCAGTTTGGGATCGAGCCAGCCCATCGCTCTGCCTCAATGCAATTGGAAGTTGTCCCCCAGGTAAATGCGGCGCACCTCGGAGTCGTTGCCGAGTTCGGTCGGCGTGCCGCTGCGGAAGATGCGGCCGTTGTGGATGATGTAGGCGCGGTCGGTGACGCGCAGGGTCTCGCGCACGTTGTGGTCGGTGACCAGGACGCCGATGCCGCGCTCCTTGAGGTCGCGCACAATCTTCTGGATGTCGAGCACGGTGATGGGGTCGATGCCGGAGAAGGGTTCGTCGAGCAGGATGAAGGAGGGCGAGATGACCAACGCGCGAGCGATTTCCACCCGCCGCCGCTCGCCGCCCGAGAGCGTGTCGGCGCGGTGCCGCCGCAAATGCGCCAGTCCCATCAGCTCCAGCAGCTCGTCCAGCCGCTCGCGGCGCTCGCTAGCGCTTGAGGGCAGCGTCTCCAGCACTGCCAGGATGTTCTCCTCCACCGTCAGTTTGCGGAATACCGAAGGCTCCTGCGGCAGGTAGCCCAGGCCGTGCCGCGCCCGCAGGTACATGGGAAAGTCGGTGAGGTCGGTGCCGTTGAGCGTCACCCGCCCGGCATCCGGACGCACCAGGCCGACCAAGATGTGAAAGGTGGTGGTTTTTCCCGCTCCGTTGGGGCCGAGCAGGCCGACGACCTCGCCGGGCGCAATGCTTACGCTAACATCGTCAACGACCTTTCGTCCTCGAAAGGCCTTGGTCAGCTCGACGCCGGACAGCTGAGGCATGGACTATTGCGCCCACGGTCGACGTGTGATGGTGCGTGTCCCCTCCGCTGAATCCACGGCAATGCTACCATCGGCCAAAAACAAAGTCAAACGATGGCCGGTGGTGGTGCCGCGCTGGCGATCAAAGATGGTCGGCGTGCCGCCCCACAGCGCCACCGTCTGCTCGTCGGCGCGGTACTCGGCCTGCTCGCTCCTCGCCTGCCCGCCGGCCTGCTCGATCAGGACGCCGCCCGTCGCCAGCGCCCGCTCCAGCCGCGCGCCGCCGCCGGCCTGCTCAGCCAGAAACACTTCCAGGCGCGGCGCGGTCAAGGTGCCGAAGCCGTTTTGCGCGGCGACGCGGCCCTCGAAAATGCCGTGGCGCTCGCCCTCGAAGTAGGTGAAGCGCTCCGAGCGGATGCGGATGGCCTGCGGCGTCGCAGGGGTTTCGCGCTCCGGTGCTCCCTCGGCCGCCGCCTCGAGGAACAGGCCGGTGACGTTTCCTTCGGCGACGAGCTGGCGCGGGGCGCGCTCGAGCTCGATGGCCTGCGCCGCCAGGCGGTTCTGCCCTTGCCAGAGCCGCGCCTGGCCTTCGTAGCGCGCCCAGCCGCGTGCCCGCTCGACCCGCAGGTGCTCGGCGGCCAGGTGTGCAGGCTCGCTCGAGCCGAAGCCGCCTGTCGCGCCGGAGGATGGCTGGTAGGTGGTGCGGACGTCGCCCTCGGCGCGCAACACGCCGGTCTTCTCTTCGAGCTCCACCGTGCGCGCCGTCGTCCGGTTGGTGGCATCCCAGAAGGCCGGCTGCTCGCGCAGGACGAAGGTAGCCGTGGCGGCGTGGTAGTCAGCGCGGCCGGCCTGGGCTTGCCAGCCGCCGCCGCGGTAGCGGAAGCGGCCCCACTGCTCGGCGGCCTCCAATCGTCCCTGGGTATCGAAGCGGGCGCGCAGGTTCTCGCTCGCCGTGGTCTCCCCGCGGCTTTCGGTGCGGCTTTCGGTTTCAACCGTCCCGGTGGCGTCGAGGGCGCGGAGGCGCTGCTGCTCGCCGAACTGCAACTCGAGGCGGTCGGCGACGATAGTGCGCTGCTCGCTCGCGCCCCGGCGCAAGACCAGCGTGCCGCGCGGGCGTGGGGCCAGGATGCGTTCGGTCGGCCCGGCGACCAACTCGATCACCGGCGCGCGCAGTTCGCGTACCTCGGCCGACGTCTCGGACACCAGGCGCGCGGCGCCGCTGGCGGTGATGCGTTCGATGTCCCGATGGCGGGCATCGAAAGCAAACAGCGCCTCCTCGCAGGTCAGCCGCTCCTTCGACGTCTTGCCTTGCGCCTCGAACTCGACCTGACCCTGGGCTCGCAGTTGTTCGATGTAGCCGGCCGCCGAGTAGTCGGCCACGGCCTGGGCGGCGCGGATGAGAAGAGGCCGCTCGCCGTCCTGCACCTGCGCGAGGACGCGACCGTGGGCCTCGATGCGCCGGGTGCGAAAGTCATCGTCCAGCTCGACGCGCAAGCGCTCGGCGGTCAGGCGGCGGTGCTCGACGCGCAGCTCAAGCGGCGGCACCAGCTCGAAGGCGTTGGCCACGGCGAAGTAGTGCAGTTGCGCGCCGCGGATATCCACTGGCGCGCCGGCGCTGCGGCGCACCTGGATGGCCACCTGGCGCTCCAGACGCACGCGGGGCTCCGTCGCCTGGTAGCGCAGCCCGAGCGCTTCCCCGCTGCCCTGAGGGAAAGAGAACTCGACCCGCTGCTCCGTCCAAGCGGTGCCGCGGTTGGTGTCGAACTGGACGGCGGAGGTGCTCAATTGGATGGAACGGTCGGCGGCGCCGCCCGAGGGTCGCAGCCCGCTGCCCAGCCGCACGGCGACCTCGCCCGGGCAGGTGATGATGCCGGTCTCGCCCAGGTCGTACTCGCAACGGGCGGTGCGGATTTCGTCGGCGCGGTCGCCCTGGCGGCCGTGAATGGTGACGGCGACGTCTTCGAGCACCACCGTCTTCCCTGCACGCTCAATGGTGCGCAGGGCCTGGACGGTGAAGATGGTGCGTCCCAGCTCGGAGCGGGAGAAGGTGAAACGCTCGCTTTGTTGCTGGACGTCGCCCGGCATGGGGGCGGTCACCTGCTGGCGCGCCTGCTCGGCCCGCCAGCGGCGCACAGCGTAAGTTGCCGTCAGCACCAACACGACCGCCGCGGCCGCGGCCAGGGCCAGCCGGCGAATCTGTCGCACCGGAGGCAGCTTCATTGTCTGCTCACACCAAGGCCAGTATAGGAAACGGTGGGAGGGAGAACAAGCGAAGTGGGAGGTGCCACTATCGGGGTTGGCAAAAGTCGGACGGAGCTAGACCGAGGTGCACAACCTCCCGGTGGCAGGTGCCACCGGGCTCGGCGATGGTTTTTTTCGCGGCCGGGAGGTGCCGTTGGTGAGTTGCGGAAGTCGCAAGGAGACTACAAGCGGTTGCGTAACTAGTGGCGGGCGAGGCGAAAAGCAGATCCTTCGACTCCGTCCCGCCCTTTCCCAGGCCGAGTGGGCGCCGAGCGATTCGACCACACAGCAACTGTAGGCGACGGTGCAGGCGGCAATGACGGGAAAGGGCGGGACTTCACTTCCCTCGGCTCCGCTCGGGACAGGCAGGACGACAGCGCTGGTGGGCAGAGAGGGTTA
>JACPRL010000008.1 GCA_016189965.1 Acidobacteriota bacterium
ACCAAGGTGGTGAAGGGCGGCAAGAACCTGAGCTTTTCCGCGCTGGTGGTGGTGGGCGACGGCCAGGGTATTGTCGGCTATGGGCTGGGCAAGGCGCGGGAAGTGCCGATGGCCATCCGCAAGGGCATCGAGCTGGCCAAGAAGAGCCTGCTGAAGATGAACCTGAAGCCGCCCACGATTCCCCACCACGTCATGGGCCGGTACGCGGCGAGCAGGGTGTTGCTGAAGCCGGCGCCGGAAGGCACGGGGGTGATTGCCGGCGGGCCGGTGCGACCGGTGATGGAAGCGGTGGGGGTGGCTGACGTGCTGACGAAAGCCATCGGCAACACCAACCCGCACAACGTGGTCAAGGCCACGCTCGACGCCCTGTTGCAATTGAAGGACCGGGCGGCGGTGGCGCAGTTGCGCGGCAAGGAGCCGCAGGAGCTCTGAGGGGATGGCGCGGCGGAAGAGTTCAAGCAAGCTGAAGGTGAAGTGGGTGCGGAGCTGGATCGGCTGCACGGAAAAGCAGAAGGCGGTAGTGCGGGGGCTGGGCTTGCGGCGGCTGAACGAGGTGGTGGAGCGCGAAGACACGCCGGCGGTGCGGGGAATGGTGAAGAAGATACCGCACCTGGTGGCGATTGTAGAGGAGTAGGGGGATGGTCGAGTTGAGCAATCTCGGGCCGCCGCGCGGTGCGGTGAAGAACCCGCAGCGCGTGGGCCGGGGTATCGGCGCGCGCAAGTCGAAGACGGCGGGCAAGGGCAGCAAGGGGCAGCTCTCGCGCACCGGCAATCGGCGCCGGCCGGGCTTTGAGGGCGGGCAGATGCCGCTCCACCGGCGGCTGCCCAAGCACGGCTTCACCAACATTTTCCGGCAGGAGTACGCCATCGTGAACGTAGCGGCGCTCAATGTCTTTGCGGCCGGCGACGAGGTGACCCCGGAGCGGCTGCGGGAGCGCGGCCTGGTGCGGCGGCGCTCGGCGGGCGTGAAGATTCTGGGCGAGGGCGAGCTGGGGGTGAAGCTGCAGGTGGCCGCGCACGCCTTCAGCGCCTCGGCCCGCGAGAAAATTGAGAAGGCGGGTGGCACGGTGGAGGTGATTCCCCGCCGGCCGCCGGCCCCGCAAGCCGAGTCCCGCGCCTAAACGCCGATGAAGTTCCTCCGCGCCATCCGCAACATCTTCGAGATACCCGACCTGCGCAAGCGCGTGCTGTTCACGTTGGGGCTGCTGGCGGTGTTTCGTTTGGGCGCCCACATCCCCACGCCGGGCATCAACCCCGATGCGCTCGAAGAGCTCTTCCGGCAGTACGCCGGTACGTGGCTGGGGTTGATCGACATCTTTTCGGGCGGCAACTTCCGGCGGCTCTCCATCTTCGCCCTGGGCATCATGCCCTACATCACCGCGTCCATCATCCTGCAGTTGATGACGGTGGTCTGGCCCTACCTGGAGCGGCTGCAGAAGGAAGGGGAGTTGGGCCGGCGCAAGATTACGCAGTACACCCGTTACCTGACGGTGTTCCTGGCCGCCTTCCAGTCGCTGATGATCGGGGTGACGCTGATGAGCCAGCCGGGCGACGTCCAGCTGGTGACGAACCCGGGCGCAGGCTTCCTGTTGATGACGGTGTTGACCCTCACCACCGGCACCATCTTCATCATGTGGCTGGGCGAGCAGATCAGCGACCGGGGGATCGGCAATGGGATGTCGCTGCTGATTTTCGCCGGCATCGTCGTCGGCCTGCCGCGCGCCCTCGCGGAGGTCTACGAGACGCGCTACAAGACGGGCGAGTGGCAGTTGCTGCACCTGCTGCTGCTCGGGCTGATGATGCTGGTCGTAGTGGGTGTCATCATCTACGTGGAGAGCGCACAGCGGCGCATCCCGGTGCAGTACGCCAAGCGCGTGGTGGGCCGGCGGATGATGGGCGGGGCGATGACCTACCTGCCCGTCCGGGTGAACACGGGCGGGGTCATCCCGGTGATTTTCGCCAGCTCGGTTCTGACCTTCCCGCAGACCCTGGGCGCGGCCATCCCGCGCGACTCGTTCATCTACCCCTACATGCGTCAGGTCTCGGAAGCGCTGTTCTGGGGCGAGCCGCTCTACACCGCCCTTTATGTGGTCGGCATCCTTTTCTTCTGCTACTTCTACGTCTCTATCATCTTCAACCCCGACGAAGTGGCCGACAACATGCGCAAGTGGGGCGGCTTCGTCCCCGGCATCCGTCCCGGGCGTCACACCTCGGAGTATATCAACGGGATTCTGACGCGGCTGACCTTTGTGGGAGGGGTGTATCTGGCGCTGGTGTCGATTATCCCGGAATGGATGATCGCGGGCATCCGGCTCCACCACCTGCCGGCCTGGCTGGGCGGGCAGTTCATTGACGCCCACTTCCCGCGCTGGCTGCTGGAAGGTCTGGGGGTGAACTTCTACTTCGGCGGCACCTCTCTGCTGATTGTAGTGGGCGTGGCGATGGATACGGTGAAGCAGATTGAGGCCCAGTTGACCATGCGCCACTACGAAGGCTTCACCACCCGCGGCCGCATCCGCGGGCGCCGGGTGTAGGCCGATGGAGAGCCGCGACAAACTCGCCCGGCCGCTTATCTTCCTCGGCCCGCCGGGTGCGGGCAAGGGCACGCAGGCGCGCGTGGTCGCCGAACGGCTGGGCATTCCGCAGGTTTCCACCGGCGACATGTTTCGCGACCATGTCCAGCGCGGCACCGAGCTGGGGCGGGGGGCGAAGGCGGTGATGGAACGGGGCGAACTGGTGAGCGACGAGACGGTGGTGGCCATGGTGGCCGACCGCATCGGCCAGCCTGACTGCGCGCACGGCTTCATCCTCGACGGCTTCCCGCGCACCGCGACGCAGGCCGAGCGCCTGGAGGCGCTGCTGCGGGAGCGCGGCTGGGAGGGGGCGCTTGCGGTGAACTTCGCCGTAAGTTACAATGAATTGATTCGGCGGCTCACCGGACGCCGCACCTGCAGTGTCTGCGGGGAGATCTACAACATCCACTTCCGTCCTCCGAAGGTGGCGGGCCGGTGTGACCGCGAGGGCGGCGAGCTGGTCCAGCGGGCCGATGATCGCGAAGAGGTCGTCCGGCAACGGCTGGAGGAGTACGAGCGCAAGACGCGGCCGCTGGTGGATTTTTACCGCCAGCGCGGGGCGCTGGTCGAGCTGGAGGCCAACGGTCAGCCCGAGGAGTTGACCTCGCGGCTGCTCGCTGTCGCTCTGCTCGCTCTCGGTCTGCTCGATGGAAGAGTGTCATGATTGTGTGCAAGTCGGCCGCGGAGCTGGAAAAGATGCGGGCGGCGGGGCGCGCGCTGGCGCGTGTGTTGGAGGCGGTGGCCACGAAAGTGGCCCCGGGCGTCACCACGCTCGAGTTGGAAGCGGTGGCGGAGAAGGAGATCGCCGCCGCGGGCGCCCAACCGGCCTTCAAGGGCTACCGCGGCTACCCCTGCGTGCTGTGCACGTCGGTGAACGAGGAGATTATTCACGGCATCCCCTCGGAGCGGAAGCTCCAGCGGGGCGACCTGGTTTCGATTGACGTGGGCGTAAAGCTGGACGGTTTTTATGCTGACGGAGCCACCACGGTGGCGCTGCAGCCGGTGGAGCCGGAGACGGCGCGCCTGGTGGCGGTGACCCGAGAGGCGCTGGCGCTCGGCGTGGCGCAAGCGCGCGCCGGCGGCTACCTGGCCGACATTTCGGCGGCCATTCAGCAGCACGTGGAAGCGGCTGGCTTCAACGTGGTGCGCGAGTTCGTCGGGCATGGCATCGGCACGGCGCTGCACGAGGAGCCCACCGTGCCCAACTACGTCGCGCCCGGCAAAGGCCGCGGGCCGCGGCTGGCGGCGGGGATGGTGCTGGCGATCGAGCCCATGGTCACCACCGGCTCGCCGGAAGTGAAAATCCGGCCCGACCGGTGGACGGCGGTGACGGCCGACGGCGGCATCGCCGCCCACTTCGAGCACACGGTGGCGGTGACGGAGAACGGCCCCTGGATTCTGACGCAACCCTAGACGAGGTTCACGGAGGTTATGCCGAAAGAAGACGCGATTGAGGTGGACGGGACGGTGCTGGAGACGCTGCCCAACGCCATGTTTCGCGTCGAGCTGGAAAACAAACACCAGGTGCTGGCCCACATCTCGGGCCGGATGCGGTAGCATTTCATCCGCATCCTGCCGGGTGACCGCGTGCGGCTGGAGCTGTCGCCGTATGACCTGACGCGAGGGCGCATCACCTATCGGTTCCGGTAGAGGCAACGGAGAATGAAAGTTCGGGCATCGGTGAAAAAGATTTGCGACAAGTGCAAGATCATCCGCCGCCGCGGTGTGGTGCGGGTGATCTGCCCCAATCCCAAGCACAAGCAGCGCCAGGGGTAAGGAGGGAACGCGATGGCACGCATTGCCGGTGTGGATCTGCCGCCGCAGAAGAACATCTGGATCGGGCTGACGCGCATCTACGGGATCGGGCAGTCGCGCTCGCAGCGGATTCTTTCCGCGGTGGCCGTCGACCCTTTCAAGAAGGTGAAGGATTTGACCGAGGACGAGGTGACGCGCATCCGGCAGAAGATCGAAGAGGAGGGGAACGTCGAGGGCGATCTGCGCAAGGAGATCGCCATGAACATCAAGCGGCTGATTGAAATCGGCTGCTACCGCGGCCTGCGCCACCGCCGCAGCCTGCCCGTGCGTGGCCAGCGCACGCACACCAACGCCCGCACGCGGAAGGGCCCGCGGCGGCATACGGTGGCGCTGAAGAAGAAAGTGGTCGGGAAGAAAGGATAGAGGAGGCCAAGAGTGGCGAAGGAACCCGCACCGGCAAAGGCGACCGGCGCCGAGGCGCCGGCGAAGCCCGCCCGGCGCAAGGAGTTTCGCAAGAAGCGCGAGAAGAAGCACGTGCCCGTGGGTGTCGTTTACATCCAGGCGACGTTCAACAACACCATCGTCACCGTCACCGACCCCGACGGGAAGGTGGTGGCGTGGGCCAGCGCCGGCTCGATTGGCTTCAAGGGCTCCCGCAAGGGCACCCCGTTTGCCGCCGGCCAGGCGGCGGGCGCGGCGGCGGCGGCGGCGCGCGAGCAGGGGATGCGGACAGTCGAGGTGCGGGTGAAGGGCCCGGGGTCGGGGCGCGAGTCGGCGATTCGCTCCGTGGCGGCGGCCGGGCTCCATGTCACGAACATTAGAGATGTGACGCCGATTCCCCACAACGGCTGCCGGCCCCCCAAGCGCCGGCGCGTCTAGCGGGACGAGATTCTTCGAGGAGGTAGGAGAACAACTTGGCTCGATACCGAGAAGCGGTTTGCCGGCTCTGCCGGCGCGAAGGGATGAAGCTCTACCTGAAAGGGGAGCGGTGTTTCACGGAGAAGTGCGCCATCGAGAAGCGCAACGTGCCGCCGGGCTCGCACGGGCGCGAGCGCCGGCGCAAGATGGGCAGCTTCGGCGAGCAGTTGCGGATGAAGCAGCGCGCCCGGCGCGTCTACGGCGTGCTGGAGAGCCAGTTCCGCAACATCTTCGAGAAGGCGGAGCGGATGCCGGGCAAGACGGGCGAGAACCTGCTGGTGCTGCTTGAGCGGCGGCTGGACACCGTGGTGCAGCGGGCGGGGCTGGCCACCTCGCGGGCCCATGCGCGGCAACTGGTCCTGCACGGCCACGTGCGGGTCAACGGCCGCAAGGTGAACATCCCGTCCTACCTGGTGAACGTGGGCGACGAGGTCACGCTCAAGGACGCGATGAAACAGAACGCAGTGGTGCTGCAGGCGCGCGAGCTGGCCAACCGGCAGACCATCCCCAGTTGGCTCGAGGTTGACCGGGAGGCGTTGCGGGCGCGGCTGACGGCGCTGCCCAAGCGCGAGGAGCTCGCCACGCCGCCCATCGGCGAGCAGCTCATCGTCGAACTCTATTCGAGATAACAGGAGGTAGGAAGGTCTATGCTCTGGAAAGGATTTCAGAAGCCCAAGCGGTTGGCCTGCGAAGTCGAAACGCTCACCGACCGCTACGGGAAGTTTTCCGCCCAGCCGTTCGAGCGCGGCTTTGGCACCACCATCGGCAACGCGCTGCGCCGCGTGTTGCTGAGCTCGATTGAAGGGGCGGCTATCACCGCGGTCAAGATCGAGGGCGTGCTGCACGAGTTCCAGTCCATTCCCGGCGTGGTCGAGGACGCCACCGACATCATCCTGAACCTCAAACAGGCACCGCTGCGGCTGCACAACCCCGAGGCGGTGAAGACCCTGACCCTGTTTGCCGACAAGCCGGGCGAGGTCACCTCGGCCATGATCGAAACCGACGCCGATGTGGAATTGCTCGACAAGAGCGTCTACCTGGCCACGCTGGGCAACGGCGGCAAGCTTTCCATCGAGATGCGGGTGAAGAACGGGCGCGGCTACGTGGGCGCCGACCGCAACTTCGACGACGACCTGCCCATCGGCTACATCCCCATCGATTCGGTGCACTCGCCGGTGCGCAAAGTGAACTACACCGTGGAAGCAGCGCGCCTGGGCCAGATGACCGACTACGACAAGCTGGCCCTGGAAGTGTGGACGAACGGCGCCATCAAGCCGGCCGATTCCATCGGGCTCGCCGCCAAGCTCCTCAAGGACCACATGAACATCTTCATCGCCTTCGAGGAGGAAGTGCCGGTGGCGGAAGTGGCCGGCGAGCGGGCCTTCGACGCGCGTCAGGAGTATCTGGGCCGCTCGGTCGACGAGCTCGAGCTGTCCGTCCGCGCTTACAACTGCCTGAAGAACGCCAACATCCGCACCATCGGCGACTTGGTGGTGCGCACCGAGCAGGAGATGCTGCGCACCAAGAACTTCGGCCGCAAGTCGTTGAACGAAATCAAAGAACTGCTGGCGCGAATGAACCTGCAACTGGGGATGAAACTCGACGAGCACGGGCGCATCCTCTGGCCGCCCCTCGAAGCGGCGCCGACCACTGAGGGTGAACCGACGCCCGCTCCCTCGCTCTGAGCGGACTCGACAATGCGCCACCGCCACGGCTACCACAAGCTGGGACGCAGCCCTGCCCATCGCCGGCAGACGCTGCGCAACTTGGTTACGAATCTCCTCGAGCGCGAGCGCATCACCACCACCGTGACTCGCGCTAAGGCGGCGCGGCCGCTCGCCGAGCGCATGATCACGCTCGGCAAGCGCGACACGCTGCACACGCGGCGCCAGGCCGCGGCCTTCCTGTTGAGCCCGGCGGTGGTGAAGAAGCTGTTCGCCACGCTCGGCCCGCGCTTTGCCGCGCGTCCGGGCGGTTACACGCGCATCGTGCGCACGGGCTGGCGGCGCGGGGATGGCGGGGAAGAGGCCGTGCTGGAGCTCCTCGGCTCGGAGCTGAAGCCGAAGGTCAAGAAGGAAAAAAAGGCCAAGAAAGCCGAACCGGAACCCGCCGGCGAGACCGCCGCGCCGGAGTCCGAGAAGTAGTCCTAGAAGCGGTTGCCAAATACCGCTTGATCCGGCGACGCATGTGAAAAACCGCGGGTAGCGCTGTCCCTCGCTGCGCTCGGGCCAGTACGGCAACCCGCGCTACCCTTCCTCCTCGAAAGGTAGCGCAGGCTTGCCCTGAGCCTGCCGAAGGGTTGCGAGGCCGCGCAGCAGCCGAGCTACCTGCGGTCGGTTTAGCGAGCGCGCAATCCGCGCTGCGCTCCCACATAAACCACCGCCAGGGCGAGCAGCACGCCCAGGCTGTCCCAGCCGATGTCTGCCAGCTCGGCGCCGCGGCCGGGCTCGAACTGTTGATGGAGTTCGTCGAGCATCGCCATGCCGACGCCAAGCGCCAGCGTGCCCAGCGCCCAACTTCGCCCCCACGCTTCCGGCTGGTCGCGCCGCCAGGCGCGCCACAGCAGCAATCCCAGGACAAAGTATTCGCCCACGTGCGCCAGCTTGCGGAGGACGAAATTGCTCGCGTACAAGTCCTCTTCCGACAGACTCGGCAGCAACAGTTCGGCCAGGCTCTTCAGGATGCCCAGCGTCCAGCCGGCGCCGAAGCCGCTGGTCGAGAACAGCGAAATCAGCGCCACCCACAACAACACCGGCAGATAGTAGCGGAGGAAGGTCGAGCGCGTTTCGAGGGGCGTGCTCAAGAGGAGGCGAGTTGGATGGGAGTTATCAGTTAGTAGTTATCAGTTAACAGTTGCCAGTCACCGGCTTGCATTTAGCAGGCAGAAGCTTACTCGACGCGGTAGTTGGGCGCTTCCTTCGTAATGGTCACGTCGTGGACGTGGGACTCACGCACGCCCGCCGCGGTCACCCGGACGAAGCGGGCCTTCTCCTGCAACTCCTCGAGCGTCCGGCAGCCGCAGTAGCCCATGCCGCTGCGCAGCCCGCCTACCAACTGCTCGACCAGCGCCGCCAGCGGCCCTTTGTGGGGCACGCGCCCTTCGACGCCTTCCGCCACGAGCTTCCCCGCGCCGTCGCGCCCCACGAGCCCGGAGCGGTCTTCGCCCGCCGCGCTCGGCTGCACGTCCTGCGCGTAGCGGTCGGCCGAGCCGGCGCTCATCGCGCCCAGCGAGCCCATGCCGCGGTAGAGCTTGAAGCTGCGCCCCTGGTAGAGCACGGTCTCGCCCGGGCTCTCGTCCGTGCCGGCAAAGAGCGAGCCGATCATCACCGTGGCGGCCCCGGCGGCGATGGCTTTGGTGATGTCGCCCGAGTAGCGGATGCCGCCGTCGGCGATAAGCGGGACGCCGGCTTCGCGCGCGGCGCGGAAGCATTCGGCAATGGCGGTGAGTTGCGGCATGCCGGCGCCGGTGACGACGCGCGTGGTGCAGATGGAGCCCGGCCCGACGCCCACTTTGATGCCGTCCACCTCCCGCTGCACCAGGTCGCGCGCCGCCTCGAAGGTGGCCACGTTGCCCGCCACCAACTCGACGTCCGCCAGCCGCCCCCGCACCGCCTCCACCGCCGTCAGCACGCGCTCCGCGTGCCCGTGCGCGGTGTCGACCACGATGACGTCCACGTTGCGCTGGCGCAGCTCGACCGCGCGCTCCAGAAAATCGCCCGTCGCCCCCACCGCCGCCCCCACCAGCAGGCGCCCGTGCTCGTCCTTGGCCGCCTGCGGGTATTGCAGCTTCTTCTGGATGTCTTTGACCGTGATCAACCCTTTGAGCTCGAACTCGCCGCTCACCACCAGCAGCTTCTCCACCCGGTGGCTTTGCAGGATGCGCTCGGCCTCCTCGAGCTTCGTGCCCACCGGCACCGTGATCAGGTTTTCCTTCGTCATCACTTCGCTCACCGGGCGGGCGGTGTTGGGTTGGAAGCGCAGGTCGCGGTTGGTGACGATGCCCACCAGCTTCCGCCCGTTCGTCACCGGCAGGCCGCTGATGCGGTACTTGGCCATCAGCGCCTGCGCCTCGGCGATGGTCGAGTCGGGCCGGATGGTCACCGGGTCGACGATCATCCCGCTCTCCGACCGCTTCACCTTGTCCACCTCGTCCACCTGCCGCTCCATCGGCAGGTTGCGGTGGATGATCCCGATGCCGCCCTGCCGCGCCAGCGCAATCGCCAGCCGCGAGTCGGTCACCGTATCCATCGCCGCGCTCACAATGGGGATGTTCAGCCGCAGGTGCCGCGTCAGCCGGGTGCGGGTGTCCGCTTCGGCCGGCAGGACGGCGGAGCGCGCCGGCTCCAGCAACACATCGTCAAAGGTCAACGCTTCCCGGAGATTCCCGTCGAGCATCGGACTCCTGCTCCTTCCTGGCGGCGTGCGCGGCTAGGGATAGACCCCGGCTCCCGCGTCTGTCAGCATGCCTGCCCTGAGTCCCGCAAAGCGGGACGAAGGGAGCGAAGCGGAGGGTGTTGGCCGCCGCGTGCCGCCTGAAATTCTCATTCTAGGCCGCTGCTCCCCCCGCGTCAATCGCGGACGGAAGGGGAAGGGTTTGAAACTTCAGGGGAGGCCGCAACTGTCCAAAGCGGGCTGGGGCAGGGAGAGTAGAGCTTGCTAGCCCTTGGGTTTTTCTTCTTTCGTCTTCTTACCCAACTGTTCGCTCTGGACGCGCTGGGCGCAGACATCGCAAATGCTCTTGAGCGAAGGTTTGCCGCACAGCATGCAGACTTCTTTTCGCTTGGTGGTCATCGAAGTTCCTCACCGGGGCTTTCGGTTCCCGGCTGGTGCCGCCATCCTAGCCTCTGGCACTCGCGGCGTCAACCGAACTCCACGAGTTCCTTGCGCCGGCCGAGGCCGCCCGGTAGAATCGGAATTCCCTATGCGCGTGCGCGGCTGGTTGTTGTGTCTGCTGCTGCTGGTGGGGCTCTCAGCCGTTCCGGCGGTGGCGCAGGGCGAGCTGCCGGCGACCCCAGTGCGAGCGGTGCGCCTGCAAGGCATCCCCTCGGTTGTCTTCCCGCGGCTGGGCCAGCTCTACGGCGTCCGCTTGCGTGTCGAGCCCGGCCTGCCCCCGCGCTCGCTCCAGCTCCGCCTCGACGACGTGGACTTCGCCACCGCCCTCCGCTTGGCGACCGAGTTGAGCGGCACTTTCTGGGCCCTCGATCCCGACGGCACCGTCGTCATCGCTCCGGACACGCCCGAGATGCGCGTGCGCTACGAGCGCTTGGAGGAGCGAACGTTCGCCCTGCCAGGCCGCACCACCGAAGAGTTGACCGAGGCGATGCGCGTGCTGCGCGAGCTGCTCGAGATGCGCCGCATCCGCCCTGACCCGCGCTCGAACACCCTCAGTGTGCGCGACACCCCGCGACGCCTCGACCTCGCCCAGCAACTGCTCGCTCAGCTCTACTACGACCCCGGCGAAGTTTGGCTGGAAGTTGTCCTGCTCGAAGTCGACCGCGAAAAAGCCCAGCGGCTCGGCGTCCTGCCCCCCGACCAGGTCATCGCCGTCCACCTCGGCGCCGGCGCCCTGGCCCTGAGCGGCGCCGCCTCCCTCGACCAACTGCTCGACAACCTCCGCTTCCTTTTCGAGCAGGGGCTGCTGCCCCGCGCCATCACCGACGCCATCCTGCGCAGCCTGCTCGCTGGCGGGGCGCTCGACCCGAACGCGCTCACCTTGCCGCCCTTCATCCTGGTGGGCGGCGGCGGCACCACCTACGCCACGCTGCTCCCGGGCGCCACGCTCAACCTCTTTCACCTCGCCCGCGTCACCCGCTCGTCACGCCGGCTCCACCTCCGCGCCCGCGACGGCGAGGAAGCTACGCTGTTTGTGGGCGAGCGCTTCCCCGTCGCCTTCACCACCTTCTCCTCCATTTTCATTCCCGAAATCGTGCAGGAGTTGATCCGCCGCGGCCTGTTTGTTCCGCCCGTGCCCGCCATCCGCTACGAAGAACTCGGCATCAACTTGCGCGTGCGCCCGCGGCTGCACGGCAGCCGGGAAGTGAGCTTGGCGCTAAAGCTCGAGCAGAAGGCGCTGACTGGGCAAAGCTTCAACGCCATCCCGGTGATCGCCAACCGCACCCTCGAGCAGCAGGTGCGCCTGCGCACGGGCGAAACCCTGCTGCTGGCTGGCTTGCAACGAGAAGAGCTGGAAGAGGTCCGCACCGGCACGCCGCTGCTCAGCTCCGTGCCTGTCCTCGGGCACCTCTTCCGCCGCACGGTGCCGAACAGGCGCACCACCGAGCTGATTCTGCTCATAACGCCTCACCTGGTGCGCCTGCCCGCCGCCGAGCGCGCCGCTCTGCGGCCCCTCTATCTGGGGACGGAAAAAGATGTCGCCCCGCCCGCACTCGCTCCTGCTTTTGCGCCGCCTACGCCGCCCGAGGCGCCGCCGCAGCCGCCCACGCCCCAACCTCCCACACCTCAACCCCAGCCTCCGCCCCAACCACCCCCGCAAGACTAGCCAGGAGATTCTTCGCTTCGCTCAGAATGACAGAGGCTTCTGGTACCCGGTGGCGGGTGCCACCGGGCTCGGCGCAGGTTGGTACAGTTCAGCCCACGAGGCTTCTGCCTGTGGTGTCAGGGAAGCGCGCCGTGCCGCGGGCCTTATTTCTTCACCAGGGCGGTGCTTTCCGGCAGGACGACGATGGGTTGGAAGACGCGGGGGACGACGGCCTGGGCGATGGCGACGAGCTGCCGCTGCGGGTTGAAGATCCGCACGCGCAGCGGCTTCCACGCCTCGCTGTCAATCGGCTGCTCCAGCCGCGCCGGCTCGATCTGCGAATCGGCGAGCTCGACCTTGCCGCCGTGGCGCAGCCGCCGCTCCACCGCCGCCCCCACCACCGCTTGCGGCAAATCGGGGAGCAGCTCGGCGAGCGGGATCATCACCTGCGGCAGCCGCTCTTCGGCCACCACGCGCTCGAGCTCCGCCAGCGTCACCGCCTGCTCCAGCCGGAACTCGCCCGAGGCGGTGCGGCTGATTTCCGCCAGGTGCGCCCCCGGGCCCACGCGCAGCCCCAGCTCGTGCACCAGGCTGCGGATGTAAGTGCCGGCCGCGCATTCGATTACGAAGCCGGCCAGCGAGCCTTCCACCTGGGTGATGTCGAAGCGGTAGACTTCCACCGCCACCGGCTTCAGGGTGAACTTCTCTCGCCGCCGCGCCCGCTCGTAGGCGGCCACGCCGCCGATTTTCTTGGCCGAGTAGGGCGGCGGGGTCTGCTCGAACTTCCCGGTGAGCGCGCGCACATGTGGCTCGACCTGTTCTGGGCGGAGGCGGGGCGCGGTGTCGGGCCCGAGCGCGTGCCCGTCGGCGTCGTAGGTGTCGGTGGCGAACCCAAAGCGGATGCGACCCTCATAGCGCTTGCGCCGCGCGGTGTAGAACCGCTGCAGGCGCGTGGCCGCGCCCACCAGCAACGGCAGCACGCCGGTGGCGATGGGGTCGAGCGTGCCCAGGTGGCCGATGGAGCGCTCGCGCACCAGCTTGCGCACCCGCAGCACGGCGTCGTGGGAGGTCATCCCGCGGTCTTTGTTGATGACCAGCGCCCCATCCATCAGGGTTCCTCGGGCGGTTCGGGCTTGCCGCGCGCCTGGCGGAGCAGCTCTTCAATGTGAGCGGCGCGTTCGGGGCCGCGGTCGAGCGTAAAGCTGAGCTCAGGCACGCGGCGGATTTGCAGGCGCTCGGCCAGCTCGTGGCGGATGAAGGCCTTGGCGGCGCACAGCCCCTCCAGCGTCTGCCGCTGCTCGTCGGCGCTGCCCAGCACGCTGACGAAGACAAAGGCCTGCCGCAGGTCGGGCGTCACGCGCACGCCGGTGATGGTGGCGAAGCCGATGCGCGGGTCCTTGAGTTCCCCGGCCAGCAGTTCGCTGATTTCTTCCAGGATGCGCTGGCCCACGCGTTGCGGGCGACGTCCGGGAACCGTCATCGCGGCTGCCCCCGGCGCGGCTTATTCGAGGTATTCGATGTAGCTGTCGACCAGGTCGCCCCCCAGCAGCCGCGCTGACTCCTCCGAGGCCGCTTCCAGCAGTTGCGCCAGGTAGGCGCGGCTGTCGTTGAGCGAGACGATACCGAGGGTGGCGCGCTGCCAGAGGTCCTGGTGGTCGAGCTCAGCCACCGCCACGTTGAAGCGCGCCCGCAGCCGGTCTTTGAGCTTCTTGAGCGTCTGGCGCTTGTCTTTGAGCGAGTGGGCATAGGGCAGGTGGATTTCGAGGCGCAACACACCGACGACCATGTTCGTCCGGCGGCGAAGAGGTTCAGACCGAGACTTCGCTCGGCACCTTCTCCACCGCAAACACTTCCAGCACGTCGCCCACCTTCACGTCGGCGAAGTTGGCGATGACCACGCCGCACTCGTAGCCCGCGCCTACTTCCTTGACGTCCTCCTTGAAGCGTCGCAGCGAGCCGACCTTGCTCTTGTAGATGACCACGTTGTCGCGCAGCACGCGCACCTCGGCGTCGCGCGACACCTTGCCGTCCAGCACGTAGCAGCCCGCCACCATGCCGACGCGCGGGATGCGGAAGGTTTCGCGGACTTCGGCGTGGCCGACGATGGTTTCCTTGACGGTGGGCTCGAGCAGCCCGACCGCCGCCTGGCGGATTTCGTCCAGCACCTCGTAGATGACGTTGTGCAGCCGGATGTCCACGCCTTCCTGCTGGGCCAGTTCGGCCGCCTTGCGGTCGGGCCGGACGTTGAAGCCGATGATGACGGCGTTGGAGGCCGAGGCCAGGAGCACGTCCGACTCGTTGATGGCGCCGACGCCCGAGTGGATGATGCGGAGGCGCACCT
>JACPRL010000089.1 GCA_016189965.1 Acidobacteriota bacterium
GGCAGAAACCAGGACGAGCAGCGAGGAGCGCGGCAGGTGGAAATTGGTCAGCAGTTGCGTCACCACCTGAAAGCGGTGCCCGGGATAGATGTAGAGCGAAGCCGGGTGCCGCTCGGGTTGCAAACGGCCATAGCGCTGGGCGCAGTCCTCGAGCGCCCGCACCACTGTCGTTCCCACCGCCAGCACCGGGCGGCCTGCGGCCCGCGCCTCCTCGATGGTGGCGGCTGCCTCGGCCGTGATCTCGTAGGCCTCTGGGTGCATGCGGTGCCGCTCGATCTCTTCCGCGTGGATGGGCTGAAAAGTGCCGTAGCTGACCTCGAGAGTGATCTCAACCAGTTGGCAGCCGCGCTGGCCGAGTGCCTCGAGCGTCTGCGGCGTAAAGTGCAAGCCGGCGGTCGGCGCTGCCACCGCCGCGCCGCGGCGCGCGAACACGGTTTGATAGCGCTCGCGGTCGGCGGGCTCGTCGGGACGGTCAATGTAGGGCGGCAGCGGCACGTGGCCGAGCCGCTCGACCACCCGCTCGAACTTGTCCGCGGAGCGAAACCGCAGCGTGCGCAGCCCGTAGTCGCCGCGACCCACCACCTCGGCCTCCAACTCCCCCTCGCCGAAGACCAGCCGTTCACCCGTGCGCACTTTGCGCCCGGGGCGCACCAACACTTCCCAGCTCTGGTCTTCGCCCACCTGGCGGACCAGCAGCACCTCGATGGGCGCCTGTAGATACTCGCGCCGCACGCGGCTACGGCGGCCGACCGGTTCCGCCCGCAGCCCGAGCCGGCGGCCCAACAGACGAGCTGGGACGACGCGAGCGTTGTTCACCACCAACAACTCATCGCCCCGCAGCAAGGCCGGGAGCTCGCGGAAGACGTGATCTTCCCAGGCACCGCTTTCCCGCTCCAGAAGCAGCAGCCGTGAGGCGTCCCGCTGGGCCAGCGGATACTGCGCGATTCGGTCCGGGGGCAGCTCGTAGTCGAAGTCAGCCAGCTTCACACCGGTTCCCATTCTACCCGCTCGGGCGCCGGCGCGGGGCTTGCCGCGCCTGCCACCTTGTGGTAAACCGACCCCACCTGTTTACTAACTCCCGCCGGTTCCTGCGGGCGAAAGGACTGAACCATGCCGGAACCGCAGGTCACCCTGACCCCACGCGGCGCGCGCCGCCTGCTTCTCGGGCACCACTGGGTCTACCGCAGCGACATCCAGGCCACCGACAACCTGGAGCCCGGCGACACCGTGCGGCTGCGCGACCCCGGCGGGCGCTTCCTGGGCAAAGCGTGGTTCAGCAGCCGCTCGCAGATTGCGGTTCGGCTCATCGTCCGCGACGACGTCCCGATCGATGACGACTATCTTCGCCGCGCCCTGCAGGCCGCGGCGCGCTTCCGCCAGCGCGTGGTCGAGAACGCCACCGCTTACCGCCTGGTCTACGGTGAATCGGACGGCTTGCCCACGCTCATCGTCGACCGCTACGCCGACACCCTCGTCCTGCAAACCTTGAGCCAGGCCACCGAGCGGCGCCAGGAGACGTTCGTGCGGCTGCTGGAGGAGCTCTTCCACCCGACCGCGATCCTCGAGCGCAACGATCCCAAGGTGCGCCTGCTGGAGGGACTGGAGCAGCGCGTTGGAGTGCTGGCGGGAAGCTACGACGGCGAAATTGAAGCCTGCGAGAACGGCCGGCGCTTCGGCTACGACCTGCTCCACGGCCAGAAGACCGGCGCTTTCCTCGACCAACGGGAAAACCGCGGTGCCGCCGCCGGCTACATCCGCGGCGAGCTGCTCGACTGCTTCTGCTACACCGGCGGCTTCGCCCTCACCGCCGCTGCGCAGGCCAGCTCGGTCGAGGGGATTGATCTCTCGCCCGCCGCCGTCGCGGCGGCGCAGCGCAATGCGGAGCGGAACCAGATCACCAACGCCACCTTCCGGGAGGCCAACGCCTTCGATGTCCTGAAGCAGTACGACGAAGCTGGCCGGCGCTTCGACGCCGTCGTCCTCGACCCACCCGCCTTCGCCAAGAACCGCGCCAGCCTTCCGGCCGCCCGCCGCGGCTACAAGGAGATCAATCTGCGCGCCCTCAAGATCCTCCGCCCCGGCGGCCTGCTCGTCACCTGCTCCTGCTCGCACCACGTGCCGGAGAGCCTGCTCCTTGAAATCGTCGCCGAAGCCGCGGTCGATGCCCGCCGCCAGCTCGTCGTGCTCGAACGGCGCACTCAAGCCCGCGACCACCCCATCCTACTAACCATGCCGGAGACCCACTATCTGAAGGCACTGTTTCTAGGTGTACTCTCTTAGATTCATGCTGGCCGAGCGCAAGATTGCGCTCAAGCTGACCGAGCGGGCGCGCGAGTGGCTCTTCCGCGAGGGGTTCGACCCAGCCTACGGTGCCTGGCCGCTCAAGCGTGCCTTGCAGCGGCTGATCCAGGACCCACTGGCGCAGAAGATGCTCAAGGGAGAGGTCCTACCGGGCGACACCGTCACCGTGGACGCCGACCCCAAGACAAGTGCGCTGCGCTTCGACCGCTCGCACGCCGAAGCCCTGGCGTAAGTAGCAGTCAGACTTCAGCGCTTCCCGGAGCCTGCTCTCGTCCCCCTGCCTGTGTGTTATCCTGTGCGCCCGTGCGCGGGTGAGGTCCAGCCCGCGCGGCGGGAATCTTCTCCAGTGAGCGGAAGGGACTGATGGGTTGGGAAGCCGGGGTCACGCTGGCGATGATCGCGCTGGTGCTGGTGGCGCTGGCGCGCAACTGGGCGGCGGCCGACATCGTGATGGTGGGGGCGCTGACCACGATCATCGTCATCGGGGCGGTCAGCGGCACGGACAAGCTGCCCGGGCCCGCCGAGGCGATCCGGGGTTTTGCGAGCCCGGGGCTGGCCACGGTAGCGTTCCTCTACATCGTGGTCGCCGGGCTGGTGCACACCGGGGCGATGGCGATGGTGGCGGCGCCGCTGCTGGGCCAGCCGAAAGGGGTGCGTCAGGCGCAGTTCCAGATGATGGCGCCGGTGGCGGGCCTGAGCGCCTTCCTGAACAACACGCCGGTGGTGGCGATGTTCATCCCGGTGGTGAACGATCTGAGCAAACGCACGGGCATCAATCCTTCGAAACTTATGCTCCCGCTCAGTTACGCCGCGATTTTCGGGGGCATCTGCACCCTCATCGGCACCAGCACCAACCTGATCGTCAACGACCTGCTGATCCGGCAGACGGCCGGGCCCGGGCTGCGGATGTTCGACCTGGCCTGGGTCGGGGTTCCCTGCGCGGTCGTCGGCATCGGCTACATCGTGGCGGCCGGCAACTGGCTGCTCCCGGACCGCCGACCGCCCATCAGCACCCACGACGACCCGCGCCGGTACACGGTGGAAATGATGGTGATGGCGGACGGCCCGCTGGCGGGGAAAACCATCGAGGAAGCTGGCCTGCGCCAACTCCCTGGACTGTTCCTGGCGGAAATCGAGCGCGAAGGAGAGATTCTTCCTGCCGTCGGCCCGCAGGAACGGTTGCTGGCGAACGACCGCTTGGTGTTCGTGGGCATCGTGGAGTCGGTCACCGACCTGAAGCGCATCCGGGGACTGATGCCGGCCACCGACCAGCTTTTCAAGCTGGACGCTCCGCAGACCCTGCGCCGCCTCATCGAAGCCGTGATCTCGGACAATTGCCCGGTGGTGGGGCGGACCATCCGCGAAGCCCAGTTCCGCACGCGCTACAACGCCGTCGTGATCGCCGTGGCGCGTGGGGGAAGACGCTTGAAGGCCAAGATCGGCGACATCCGGCTGCAAGCCGGCGACACCTTGCTGCTCGAGACCCACCGCGACTTCGCCCAAGCCTACCGCAATTCCCGCGACTTCTTCCTCATCAGTTCGGTCGAAGGCTCCACCCCGGTCCGCTTCGAGAAGGCCGGGACGGCCTTTGCCATCCTGGGCGGGATGGTGACGGTGGCGGCGGCCGGCTGGCTGGACATCCTGCCGGCGGCGATGCTGGCCGCCGGGCTGATGGTCCTGACCCGCTGCTGCACGGGGCCGGAAGCCCGCCAGGGCCTTGACTGGCCGGTGCTGGTGGTCATCGGCGCCGCCATTGGGCTCGGGCGCGCGCTCGAGTCGAGCGGCGCCGCCAGTGCCATCGCGCACACGCTCATCAACTGGGCGGGCGGCAACCCCTGGCTGACGCTGCTGGCGGTCTATGTGGTGACGATGTTTTTTACGGAGATTCTCACCAACAACGCGGCGGCTGTTCTGGTTTTCCCCATCGCCGCCTCCGCCGCCGCCACCCTCGAAGCCAGCCTGATGCCCTTCGCCATCGCCATCGCGGTCGCGGCCTCGGCCGGCTTCATGACGCCCCTCGGCTACCAGACGCACTTGATGGTGTACGGGCCAGGCGGCTACCGGTTTACCGATTTCCTGCGGGTGGGAACTCCGCTCAACCTGTTGTTCCTGACAACGGCCCTGCTCATCATCCCCAAAGTCTGGCCGCTCTAGACCAGACCTGGCTATTGGTGGCGGGCTTCGCGGAGCTCAAGTAGCGCGATTTCGGTGCGGCCGAGCCGGGGTTGCAGGATAACGCAGCGGAGGCGGCCGCCCTCCTCGTGGCTGAAGAGCACGCCCTCGCCCCGTTCCACGCGCAGGCGCCAGGGGTGGTCGCCGCGCCGGCCGGTGGTTCCGGCGACGCGCCCCACTTCGCGCTTGAATTCCGGCCCGAGCTGCCCGCGGTACCACGTGTCGACACTGTCGAGCGGCTCCGAGCTGCGGAATTTGGCGGCGGCGATGTCCAAGCCGCCGGCTTCGTCGGCCACTTCGCCCCAGAGTTGCATCGAAACGCTTTCCTCGGTGGCCTCGGCGCCGGGATAGACCGGTAGCTTGAGGCGGCGGGCCACGTCTTCGGCTTTTTCGATGGTGACGCCGCCGATGGGCGTGGAGATTTCGACGCGCTCGCGGCCGGAGGTTGGATCGACCTCGACGCGCACATAGTGCCGCAACACCCACAGCACGACGCTCACCAGCAGCAAGGTCAGCAGGACCAGAGTGGCCAGGATGATGAGAATGACCTTCAGAGCGTCGCCGCGCTCCCCGCCCCGCCGCGACCCCATCATCGGATAGCCCTCCTTGCTTGGGTACTACGAAACCCGCGCCCGCAATGTTCCGCTGGCCGCCCGCCTCAGAAGAACCGCACTTTGACGTCGGTCTGTCGCTCCAGATGGACGCTGTCGACGAAGCGCACGCGGTGCGGCTCCAGCGTGAGCAGGAGCGAGTGGGTGCGCGCCCCCTCGCCGAAGAAGCGCACCCCGCGCAGCAGGTCGCCGTTGGTGACGCCGGTGCAGGCGAAAACAATGTGCTTGCCCGGGGCCAGCTCGTGCTCGGTGTAAATGCGCTTGGGATCGGTGATGCCCATCCCCGCCAGCCGCTCCTCGAGCTCAGGCTTGTCGGCCACCAGCCGCGCCTGCATCTCGCCGTTCAAGCAGCGTAGCGCCGCCGCGGCCAGCACGCCTTCCGGGGCGGCGCCGATGCCCATCACCACGTGCACGCCCGCGCCCAAGACGGCGGCGGCGATGGCCGGGGCGACGTCGCCGTCGGAGATGAGCCGGATGCGGGCGCCGGCGGCGCGGATCCCGCCGATCAGTTTCTCGTGCCGCGGGCGATCGAGCACCACCACCACCAGGTCTTCAATGTCGCGCTCGAGGCGGCGGGCGATGGCGCGGAGGTTGTCGGCGACGGGAGCGTCGAGCTCGACCGCGCCCCTGCAACTCGGCCCCACGGCGAGTTTCTCCATGTAGATGTCGGGCGCGTGCAGCAGCCCGCCGCGCTCGCTGGCGGCCACGATGGTCAGGGCGTTGGGCGAGCCGGTCGCGCAGAGGTTGGTGCCTTCGAGCGGGTCAACGGCGATATCCACCTCGGGCACGTTGCGGTCAGTGGCCCGGCCGACCTCTTCGCCGATGAAGAGCATGGGGGCTTCGTCGCGCTCGCCCTCGCCGATGACGATGCGGCCGCGGATGGGAACGTCGGCCAGCTCCTCGCGCATGGCAGCCACGGCAGCGTCGTCGGCCTTGTGGCGGTCGCCGTAACCCATCGTCCGCGCCGCCGCAATCGCCGCCCGCTCCACCACCCGCAGGAATTCCAGCGACAGGTCGTGCTCCATGGCTAGTGCCTAGTGACCAGCGACAAGCGACAAGAGATTGAGCTAGGAATCATGACGGTTGGGGCAACAACTTCGCTCGCAACGAGCGCGAGAGCCCACCCAGCATTCGGCCGACCTCGTCCAGTTGCGGCCTCAGCGATTCGAACTGTCTCTCGTCGCAGTAACCCAAGTCCCGGCTCAACAAAAGATAGTTTCGGGTTTCCTCCAACGACCCCACAGCTATTTCGAGATAGCGGATGAAATCCTTGGTCGAGCGCCGACCGAACCCTTCGGCAATATTCGCTCCGATGGAAGCAGCGGACCGACGGAGCTGCGAGACCAGCCCGAATCGCTCGTCTTTCGGAAATTCCTTGGTCATGCGGTAAATTGCAAGTGTGAGCGCGTGTCCCTTTTTCCAAACATCCAGCTCCTGAAAGCTCTTCAACCTCTGTTTTCCCTGGTCACTTGTCGCTTGTCACTTGCCACTTGCCACTCACTCGTAGGCCGGCAGGCCGGTGATGTGGTGGCCGAGAATCAGAGTGTGGATGTCGTGCGTGCCCTCGTAGGTGTAGACGGATTCGAGGTTGACCATGTGGCGGAAGACCGGGTAGTCGCCGGTGATGCCGTTGGCGCCCAGGATGTCGCGCGCCTTGCGCGCCGACTCCAGCGCCACCCAAACGTTGTTCTTCTTCAGCAGCGAGATGTGGTAGTGCTTGGCGCGCCCGGCGTCTTTCAGCCGCCCGACCTGCAACCCCAGCAATTGCCCCTTGCTGATTTCCGCCAGCATCCAGACGAGCTTTTCCTGCACGAGCTGGTGGGAGGCGATGGGCCGGTTGGCGAACTGCTTGCGCTCGAGCGAATACTTGAGCGCCGTGTCGTAGCACTCCATCGCCGCGCCCAGTGCGCCCCAGCCGATGCCGTAGCGCGCCTGGGTGAGGCAGCCGAGCGCCGCCTTCAGGCCGTGCACCTTGGGGAGCTTGTTGCAGGAGGGGATGCGGCAATCGTTCATCGCCAGCCCGCTGGTGACCGACGCGCGCAGCGAATACTTATCGTGCACGTCCCAGGCGCGCAGGCCCGGCGTGCCGCGCTCGACCAGGTAGCCGCCGATTTCCCCCTGCTCGTCCTTCGCCCACACCAGCGCCACGTCGGCAATGGAGCCGTTCGTGATCCAGAGCTTTTCCCCGTTGAGCACGTAGCCGTCGCTGGCTTTGCGCGCCGTGGTGAGCATCCCGCCGGGGTTCGAGCCGAAGCCGGGCTCGGTGAGCCCGAAGCAGCCGATGGCTTCGCCCTTCTGCAGCCGCGGCAACCATTTCTCTTTTTGCTCCTCGGAGCCGTAACTGTAAATCGGCCACATCACCAGCGCCGACTGCACGGAGACGAAGCTGCGAAGCCCGCTGTCGCCGCGCTCGAGCTCCTGCATGATGAGGCCGTACTCGACGTTCGACAGCTCGGCGCAGCCGTAGCCCTTCAGGTTGGCGCCCAAGTAGCCGAGCTGGCCGATTTCCGAAATCAGCTCGGTGGGAAACGTCCCGGCCTGCGCGTGCTTCTCGATGATGGGCTTGACCTTTTCCTCCACCCACTGCCGCACCGACGACCGGCAGACCTTTTCGTCCTCGCTCAGCAGCGAGTCGATCTCCAGAAAATCCACCCCTTGAAACCCCACCGAACCTCCTCACACCTCAAAATCACGTTTGTCATTCTGAGCCCCGAGCCTTCGGGGCGAAGATTCTCAGCCTGAACGGCGGACAACCGGGAGATTCTTCGTCGCCCTCGGGCTCCTCAGAATGACAAGCCAGGAGCGATGATGCTAGCACCGCCCGGCAGGCACCGCAACTACGCTGGGCGCGGCGCAACTTTCTGCTCGCCCGCGGGTTGAAACGTGAAGGAAGCGGGGTGACAGGGAGGATGGGAATGATGCGCACCACGAATCTCGGTCGTTGGCTGCTGGCGGCGCTGCTACTCTTCCCGCTCGCCGTAGCGGCTCAACAGCCCGACTCGCAGGAACAGCCGCAAGCTCCGGCGGGACGCGCTGAGCGCAGCGATGAGGCTTGCCAAAAGGCGCGGGAGAACTTCCAGCAAGCCCGCCAGGAGCTCGAGCAGACGCGCCAGGCCTACCGCGAAGCGGTCAAGCAGTACGGCCGCGACAGCGAGGAGGCCTGCGCGGCGTCGCGGCGACTCCATCGGGCAGAACACCAGTTGCAGGCGGCGCGCCACCGCGTGCAGCACTGCCGCCGTGACTCCCGCACGGTAGACTCCGAGACGCAAGGCCGCCGCAAAGACGACGAC
>JACPRL010000099.1 GCA_016189965.1 Acidobacteriota bacterium
CTGCGTCTCCTCTGCGCCTGCCCGCCGGAGCCCGAAGGGTGTAGGCGGGCCCTCTGTGCCCTGCCTGCCTTGAGCAAGTCCCCACGGCAGTCGGGACGCGTCGAAGGGTGTGCCCTCTGTGGTGAAAGGAGAGCTGGCAGGCCGCCGAAAAAGTGGCGGGATTGGAAGGGCACGGCTTCAGCTGTGCCGAAAAAAAGCTGCGCGGAGCGCAACCGCGGAAGGGGTGCGGGGAAACCCTCTACGGGTGTCCCCGCGGGAAACCAGAAGGATGGAGGCTCTAGGCGGCGAAGAAGCGCGCGAGGCGTCGGAGCCCTTCTTCGATGCGCTCCATCGAAGTCGCGTAGGAGAGACGGAAGTGGTCGGCGGTGCCGAACGCCTCTCCCGGCACCACGGCGATGCGCGCCTCCTCGAGCAGCCGTTGCGCCAGCTCGGTCGTCGTCTTTACGCCTTTGCGCTCCATCCACGCCCGCGCGTTCGGATAGGCGTAGAAGGCCCCGCGCGGCTCGGCGCAGCGCAGGTGCGGGATGGCGTTGAGCCCCGCCAACACCCGCGCTCGCCGCCGCGCGTACTCCGCCAACATCTCCCGCACCGAGTCCATCGGCCCAGTGAGCGCCGCCAGCGCTGCCTTCTGCGCAATCGAAGTGGGGTTTGAGGTCGAGTGGCTCTGCAGCCGCGTGATGGCCTCGACGATCGGCTGCGGCGCCAGCACGTAGCCGATGCGCCAGCCGGTCATTGAGAAGGTCTTCGAGAGCGAGCCGACGACGATGACGTGCGGCTTCGCCTCCGCCAGGCTCGCCACCGAAAACGGCGCGCCGTCATAAACAAAGTGCGAGTAGCACTCATCCGAGAGCAGCCACGCTCCACGCCGCCGGCACAGCTCCAGGATGCGGCCGAACTCTTCCCGCTCCACCACCGCCCCCGAGGGGTTGTTGGGCGAGTTGACAATCACTACCCGCGTCCCTTCCGCCCAGTTCCGCTCCACATCCGCCGCCGTCAGCCGGAAGCCGTTCGGCTCCTCGGTCGGCACCGCCACCGGCCGCCCACCCAAGTAGTTGACGATCTCCGGAAAGCTCACCCAGTAGGGCGACGGCACCAGCACCGCCTCGCCCCGGTTCACCAGCGCGCTCAGCGCGCCGAACACCCCGTGCTTGCCGCCTACTGTCACGATGCACTCGGCCGGCTGGTAGGCCGTGCCCAGCTCCCGCCCGTGCCACTCGCAGACGGCCCGCCGCAGCGCGGGAATACCGGCCGTGGGCGTGTACTTGGTGAAGTTCTCTTCGAGCGCCCGCACGGCCGCCTGCTTGATGTGCTCGGGGGTGGGGAAGTCAGGCTCGCCGGGGCCGAAGTCCACAACGTCGACGCCCTGCGCTCGCAGCCGCTCGGCCTCCTGCAGCACGGCGAGCGTCGCGGAGACGCCGATGCGCTCGACGCGCTCGGCCAGTTTGATCTCGGTGGCGACCCGGTCAGCCATCGGGAGCCGAAGCCTAGCGCACTCCCATCCTGAATTCAACTTGTCGCGACGCGCAGTCGGGAGTAGGCTGCTCGACCCGTGCCGTTCCAACTTGTTTGCGCGTATACTTTCCTGCCCAGAAGCTAGAAGCTGATGCCACAAAGACACGAAGGCGCGAAGACGGAAGGGCACGGCTTCAGCCGTGCCGAAAAAAAAGCTGCGCGGAGCGCCACCGCGGAAGGGGTGCGGGGAAACCCCGTCTGGGTGTCCCCGCCGCCCGGAGGTTATGCAATCGCTTCTCGACACGGAGCGGCCCGACGTCCAGAGACGATTAGGCGCAAATAGTTGGAACGGCACCCGCTGTGACGCGCCCGCCATGCCCGGCAAACCCCTCCAAGATATTGCTTCTTCTTAGCGTCCCGCTTGCGCTGCTGCTCTCCGCCTCGGCCTCTTCGCAGAAACGCGCGGAAGGGGAACTCCCCGCCGGCCATGCCGACGCCGTGCGCGCTGTGGCCTTCAGCCCCGACGGCAGCCTGCTCGCCTCGGCCAGCGCCGACACCACCGTCAAGTTGTGGGAGACGGCCACCGGTCGCGAGCAGCACACGCTCACGAGCCACGCCGACGAAGTCACCTCCGTTGCCTTCAGCCCCGATGGGCTCTGGCTGGCCTCGGGCAGCCTCGACGCCACCGCCAGGTTGTGGCAGGTGGCCACAGGTCGCGAGTTGCGCGCGCTCACCGGGCATACCGGGCCCGTCGCCGCGGTCGCCTTCAGCCCCGATGGACGCTGGCTCGCCACCGGCAGTTGGGACGGCACGGTCAAGCTCTGGGACGCGGCGAGCGGCACCGAGTTGCGCGCGTTCACCGGCCACAGCAACTCCGTGCAGGCGGTGGCCTTTAGTCCTGACGGCCGCTGGCTCGCCTCCGGCGGTTGGGATGAAACCATCATTCTCTGGGAGCCCGCCGAGGGTCGCCTGGTGCGCACCCTGCGCGGCCACGCCGGCACGGTGACCGCGGTGGCCTTCAGCCCCGACGGGCGCTGGCTCCTCTCCGGCAGTTGGGACCGCACCGTGCGGCTGTGGGAAGTGGAAACGGGAAGCGAAGGGCGCGCTCTCCTCGAGCACGACGACTCCGTCGAGGCGGTGGCCGTCAGCTCCGACGGCCGCTGGGTGGCTTCGGCGAGTTCCGACCGAACGGTGAAGCTCTACAACCTCAGCAAGAATCGCCCCGGAGCCACGCTCGCCGGCCACGCCGGCGCCGTGCATGCCGTCGCCTTCAGCCCCGGGGGCCGCTGGCTCGCCTCGGGCGGCTACGACACCACCGTCCGCCTCTGGGAAGTGAAGACGGGAAAGGAAGTCCGCCGGCTCGCCTTGCCACCCACACGCGAGCGCAACCGCACAAAACAGTGACACAAGACCACTGCAAGATCTAGGAAAAGCCATAAGGGTACCCGGTGGCCGGTGCCACCGGGCTCAGCGAGGGAGTTCGACGCCCGTCAGGGCACGGCTGGTAGGCCCGGGCTTCTCGAAGCGAGTCCCGCCACTGCGGGACGAGCGAAGATCCCGAGCGAGTCCCGCTCTGCGGGACGAGTCGAGGGAAGCCCGGGACGCGAAGCGCCGTGCCGAAACCGTCAAAAAAGACGGGGCTTTAGCCCCTGAGGTCTCGCCGGGAGGATGCAATGGTTTCTACAGGCGCGCGCGTCGCGCTTCGAGCTCCTCCGCCACCTCGGCCAGCGCCGCCAGCGGCACGGAAATGTGCACCGTCTCGCTCAGCGAATCGACGTCCACCACCAGCGCGCCGTCGCGTTTCACAATCGTCACCCGCTCCTCCGGGCTGACGATTTCAACGAACGACGCATCGGGATAACGGGTCAGCTCGCGGCTGGCAATTGCCGCCGCCGGCAGCCACTCCCGCGCGTCCGCCACCGCTTCGCGCAGCTCCGCCTCCGGCACGAGCTTCAGCCCCCAGCAGACCACCACCGCCGGCACAATGAGCCGCACGCGGTCACCGCCCGGCTGCTTCTCCTCGACATAGACGCGGATCAGGCCGGAGCGATAGGTAGCGGCGGCCAAGGTGCCGACAGCGAGTACCAGCAGCACCAGTGCGGCCACGAAGACGATGCGGAGTTCCGAACGCATCAATCGCCTCCGCCCCTTATTCCATCGTGCTCTTCGAGTCCACCCAGACCCGCACCGTCTCGTCCTGGCTGGCGATGTTGACCAGCACTTCGTCGCCGTGCTCGCTCAAGGCGCGGATGGCGGCCGTCAGGTTGAGCTCAGGGCCGGGGCCGGAGACGAGCGCCTCCACAATCACCATGGGGACGCGGACGTCGATCTGATCCCGCGAGCCGGTGGCTTCGTGGATGCGGGCGATGAGGTAGCCTTTCTCCTTGGCCACCCGCACGGTTTCGTTTTCGGTTTCGATGGTGACGAACTCGCCGTCCTTGAGCGCGCGGACCGCCTCGAAGATGGCGCGGAGCTCGACGCCCTCCACCGTGCCTTCGATGCGGATGCGACCCTCGCGCAACGGGCCCGCCTCCACCGCCGGCAACACCTTCTCCGCCAGCGCCAGGGGGATGTTGACGCGGACGAATTCGGCCTTCTCGCCGCTTTTTTCAATCTTCACGTGCAGCCAGCGCTCGTTCGACGCCTCCGGCCCGGCCAACGCCACAGCCGTGGTCAGCAGCACAACGGCCAGCACAGATGTGATCTTTTTCATTGCTCCCACCTCTTTCCACCTCTGTAGGGAACGAGGCCGGCAGACAAAAAGTTCCCCGAAACGCTTTCGACAGGGCGAGTTGCAGAGGTGTAGGAGGTGATCGGAGGGCGTCCGCAGGAGCGGCGGGCAGCGGGGCAACGCCCAGAGTCTAGGACGCGCCTCCCAGCAGGGCAACAAGTATACCGTTGGCGACCGCCCCGATGAGCACCACCCCGATGGCGCGCCAGGTGCTCTTGTAGTCCAGCGCCTGGCGGACGGCGATGACGAAGGCCACCAACAGCCAAATCAACACCACCAGGGCGAGCAGGCCGCCGATGGGCGGCGGTGCCGCCAAGCCGATCAGCAGGATGCCCGGTGTGGTGGCGAATCCGATGGTGCGCATCAGCTCGCCGATGTTCGATTTGGTCTCCGGCTCGGGCAGCAGCTTCGTCCCGATGACGAAAATCATCGCCGCCCACAGCACCCAGCCGAACAGTGTCAAGACGACGTCGCGCGCGAGCGGCAGAATGCCGGTGGCCGGCCCCCCGGCCAGGCTGACGCCGACGCCGGCCGACAGCGTGTAGAGAATGACGACGATTAGCGCCTGAGTCGTCGCTGCCGGGTCCGCTTCCACTTCCTCGTAGGTGTGTATGTCCAACTTGGCCGCCCCAATCATTCGTTCCGCAAAACTGGCCATGGTTATCCTCCCACGACGGAGGTTCAGAGCACCGTTGCCGCCCTTCTATCACAGCACCGGAGAGTCAGCAAGGGAAAAGGTCAGTGGCAGGCGGCTGCCGACTAGAGCCTTCCGTGGAAGGCTGAAGCCTTCCGCTACGACCGGAGGGGCAGGCAATGTAGCGGAACCCTTCAGGGTTCCACCCACCCTCCCAGCTTTTCAGCCGAGCACTTTGGCGCGGATGCGCTCTTCGACCGCGGGCGGGACCAGGGCCTTGAGGGAGCCGCCCAGCCGTGCCACTTCTTTGACCAGGCGGGAGCTCAGGTAGCTGTAAGCTTCGGCCGGCAGCATGAAGACGGTCTCAATCTCCGGCGCCAGTTGCCGGTTCATCAGCGCCATCTGCAGCTCATACTCGTAGTCGCTGACGGCGCGGATACCGCGCAGCAGCACCCGGGCGCCGCGCCGCCGGGCGTAGTCCACCAGCAGGCCGTCGAAGGTGTCCACCTCGACGTTCGGCAGATGGGCCACCGCCTCCCGCAGCATCTCAACCCGCTCCCCTATGGTGAACAGCGGGTCCTTCTCCGGATTGCTGAGCAGAGCGACGATGAGGCGGTCGAACAGCTTCGAGGCCCGCTCGATCAGGTCGAGGTGCCCGTTTGTCACCGGGTCGAACGAGCCCGGATAGATGGCCGTCACCTGTCGCATGGCGGGGCGATTCTAGCCCAAGGCAGACCCGATTTGCGAGGGCGATGCCAGTCGCCTGCCGGGTTCGCCGTTCCAACACCCCAAAGCGACCATTCACTGATACCGGATTGACTCCCCTTGCTTACCTGCGCAAAATATGAGATCCTATCAGTCTGATATTGTCTAACCAGTTGGGGAGAAGGAAGTTAGCTGGAAACATTGTGGTTGACAACAGCTCGACAAACCGCTAAACTCGATATCGGACTGAAGGAGTCTGATATATGCTGAGACTTTCGAAGAAGTCTGACTACGGGCTGATGGCGGTCAACCACCTGGCGCGGCACTACGGCGAAGGCAGCTTCAGCGCCCGGGACATCGCCGCCGGCTACGGCATCCCGGTGGGGCTGATGGCCAAGGTGCTGCAACGGCTGGTGCGCTGCGGGCTGTTGAGGTCGCAGCACGGCTCGAACGGCGGCTACACCCTGGCGCGACCGCCCGAGTTCATCTCGGCGCTGGACGTCATCCACGCCATTGACGGGCCGGTGATGATCACCGCCTGCCAGACGGTTCGCGGGGAGTGCGTTCAGACGCCGATGTGCACGGTCAAGGAGCCGCTGCGCAAGGTGAACGAGCGCATCGTAAATGCGTTGAGCGCCCTGAGTATTGCCGAGATCAATGCCTAAGGGCGCGGCCCGGAACGGGATTGGGGAGAAAGAACGAATTCTGGAGAGGGATGACGACATGGCACTGAAGCTACCGATTTACATGGATAACCACGCCACCACGCCGGTCGACCCGCGCGTGCTCGAGACGATGCTGCCCTACTTCACGCAGAGTTTCGGCAACGCCGCCAGCCGCAACCACAGCTTCGGCTGGGAGGCCGAGAAGGCGGCGGAGAACGCGCGCGAGCAGATCGCCCACCTCATCGGCGCCACCGCCAAGGAAATCATCTTCACCTCCGGCGCCACCGAATCCGACAACCTGGCCATCAAGGGCGTGGCGGAGATGTACCGCGAGAAGGGCAACCACATCATCACCATGGCCATCGAGCACAAGGCGGTGCTCGACACCTGTAAACGCCTGGAGAAGTACGGCTACCTGGTCACCTACTTGCCCGTCAGCCGCGAAGGCCTGATCGACCTCGACGAGCTCCGCGCCGCCCTCACCGACAAGACCATCCTCATCACCATCATGTACGCCAACAACGAAATCGGCGTCCTGCAACCCATCGAGGAGATCGGCCGCCTCGCCAAGGAAAAGGGCGTGCTCTTCCACACCGACGCCACCCAGGCGGTGGGCAAGATCCCCTTCGACGTGCAGAAGTTCAACGTCGACTTGGCCTCGCTCTCCGCCCACAAGATGTACGGGCCCAAGGGCGTCGCGGCGCTTTACGTCCGCCGGCGCAACCCGCGCGTGCAGCTCTCGGCCATCATTGACGGCGGCGGCCACGAGCGCGGCATGCGCTCCGGCACGCTGAACGTGCCCGGCATCGTGGGCTTCGGCAAGGCCTGCGAGCTCGCCGAGAAGGAGATGCCGCAGGAGATGGCGCGGCTGCGGGGTCTGCGCGACCGCCTGAAGGAGGGCCTCTTTGCCCGGCTCGACGAGGTTTACATCAACGGCTCGATGGAGCACCGCCTGCCGCACAACCTCAACGCCAGTTTCGCCTACGTGGAGGGCGAGTCGCTCCTGATGGGCATCAACGACGTAGCGGTTAGCTCTGGCTCGGCCTGCACCTCGGCTACCCTCGAGCCCAGCTACGTGCTCAAGGCGCTCGGCGTAGGCGAAGACCTGGCCCACACCTCCATCCGCTTCGGCCTGGGCCGCTTCAACACCGAGGCGGAGGTGGACTACGTGGTCGACCGCGTGGTCGAGACGGTTGTGCGCCTGCGCGAGCTCTCGCCCCTCTATGAAATGGCCAAGGAGGGCGTGGACCTGAAGCAGATGCAATGGAAGGCGGACTGAGTTTGAGGCAAATCCGGCAAGACCCTAACGGGGAGGAGAAGAAACCCGATGGCATATAGCGAGAAGGTAATCGACCACTACAAGAACCCGCGCAACGTCGGCAGCCTGCCCAAGGACGACCCCAGTGTGGGCACCGGCCTGGTGGGCGCGCCGGAGTGCGGCGACGTGATGAAGCTGCAGATGAAGATCAACCCGGAGACCGATGTCATTGAGGACGCCAAGTTCAAGACCTTCGGCTGCGGGTCGGCCATCGCCAGCTCCTCACTGGCCACCGAGTGGGTGAAGGGCAAGAAGGTGGACGAAGCCCTGAAGATCAAGAACACCGAGATCGTCAAGGAGCTCAACCTGCCCCCGGTGAAGATCCACTGTTCGGTGCTGGCCGAGGACGCCATCAAGGCCGCCATCGCCGACTACAAGAGGAAGCAGGGCGCGGGAGCCAAGCTGCAGGCCCAGCCCGCCTCGGCCGACTAAGCCGCCCGCGGGCGGGGTCGCGCCAGCGGCGCGTCCCGCCGGGAAGCGAATCACGATGGCCACTGCCAGCGTACAACTCACCGAGCGCGCCCTGCGGCGTGTGCGCTTGCTGATGGAGCAGGGCACGATCCCGGCCGACGCCGGGCTGCGCCTGGCCGTGCAGGGCGGCGGCTGCTCGGGCTTGACCTACGCCGTCCGCTTCGACTCCCGGCCCGCCCCGCGCGACAATGTCCTCGAGTTCGACGGCGTGCGCGTCTTCGTTGACCCCAAGAGCCTCATCTATCTGGCCGGCACCGTGCTCGATTACAAGGAGGAGCTGATACAGCAGGGGTTCGTCTTCGAGAACCCCAAGGCCCAGAAGGGCTGCGGCTGTGGCGCCTCCTTCTCCGCCTAAGGCCGGCTCAAGGGATTTTCTCCTCCCCCCGCATGGGCGAGCCGCCAGCGGTCGGCGCCGGTCCCCGCACGTGGCGGGGCAGCGCCGCCCGCCCTGAAGGATTCTCGGCGCGAAGAGGCAGAGGAGCAATGACGGAAAAAGCGACAACCGGCGAGAAGAAGGCGGTCGGCGTGCGCGCCCCCGGCATCTGCTGGAGCTGCCAGGCGGAGGTGAGCGGTGAGCACTTCTGTCCCGCCTGCGACAAAATCCAGCCGCAGCCGCCCGATACCGACTACTTCTGCTTCTTCGGGCTCGACCGCAAGCTGGCGCTGGACGCCGCCGCGCTCGAGCGCCGCTTCCACGACCTGAGCTGGAAGCTCCACCCGGACAACTTCCATGCCGCCTCGACCTATGAGCAGGAGTTGAGCCTGGAGAAGGCGGCCGTGCTGAACGACGCCTACCGCACCCTGCGCGACCCGGTGGCGCGGGTCGAATACCTGCTGGGACTGGAAGGCATCCGCCGTGAAGGCGAGATCAAGCAGCAGGCCCCGCCCGACCTGCTGGCCGAGGTGTTCGAACTGAACGAGTATCTGGAGGAGCTCCGCGCCGCCAAGCGCGCCGGCGGCGAGGCGCGGGAAATGAACGAGCTCCGCCACCGCCTGGAACAAGCGCGCGAGAGCTTTCAGCAGAAGCTTGAATGTGTACTCGAGGAACTTACCGACCAGTTTTCTCGGTTCGACGCTGCCCCCGAATCGGCGGCACGGAAGAATGCATTGCAGAGAATGAGCGAAATCCTGAACCGCCACTCCTACATACGCAACCTGGTGCGCAACGTCAGCGACGAGTTGGAAGAAGAGTAAGCAAGGGAGAACGATGGGACGGATTGTCGGCATCGATCTGGGGACAACCTACAGTCTCGTCGCCTACACTGACGCCGCCACGCGCAAGCCGGTCTGCCTGGCCGACGAGCAAGGCCGCACGCTGCTGCCCTCGGTGGTCTCGCTCGATCCCGCTGGCAGTGTGGTGGTGGGCTGGCCGGCGCGCGAGCGCCTGCTGCGGCAGGCCGAACGCACCGTCTATTCCGTGAAGCGCCTGATGGGCAAGGGGCTGGAGGACGTGCGCGAGGAGCTCCAGCTCTTCCCCTTCCGCCTCGCCCCTGGCAGCGAGTCGGTCATCCGCATCCAACTGGGGGAAAAAATCTTCACCCCGCCGGAAATCTCCGCCTTTATTTTGCGGGAGCTCAAGCGTCGCGCTGAAGCGTTCTTCAGCGAGGAGGTCAGCCGCGCCGTCATCACCGTGCCGGCCTACTTCAACGACGCGCAGCGCCAGGCCACCAAGGACGCCGGGCGCATCGCCGGCCTCGAAGTCGAGCGGCTGGTGAACGAACCCACCGCCGCCTCGCTCGCCTACGGCCTCGACAAACATCAGCGCGCCCTGATTGGCGTCTACGACTTCGGCGGCGGCACCTTCGACATCTCCCTCCTGCGCCTCCAGGAAGGGCTCTTCGAAGTCCTGGCCACCAATGGCGACACCCACCTGGGCGGCGACGACATTGACAACCTGCTGGCGGAAAAAGCACGGGCGGAAATCCACCAGCAGCTCAAGCTGGACGTGGCCGAAAACCCGGAGCTCTACCAGAGCCTGCGCAACGCCGTCATCGCCGCCAAGCACGCCCTCTCAGCCGAGGAGCGCACGACGCTGCGCTTCCCGCTCGACGCTCGCGGCGACTACGTCCGCGAGCTGACCCGCGCCGAGTTTGAAAGCTGGATCGAACCCATCATCGAGCGCACGCTCGGCCCGGCGAAGCGGGCGCTGAAGGACGCCGGGCTGAAGCCCGAGCAGATGGACGAAGTGGTGCTGGTGGGCGGCTCGACCCGCATCCCGCTGGTGCGCCGCCGCGTCGAGCAGCTCTTCCGCCGCCGCCCCCACTGCGAGCTGAATCCGGACGAGGTCGTCGCCCTGGGCGCCGCGCTGCAGGCCAACATCCTCGCCGGCGGCGTCGAGGATATGCTCCTGCTCGACGTCACCCCGCTCTCGCTCGGCATCGAGACCCTGGGCGGCGCCGTGGCCAAGATTATTCCCCGCAACTCCACCATTCCCGCCAGCGCTACCGAGATGTTCACCACCTACGCCGACAACCAGACGGGGGTGGACATCCACGTGGTGCAGGGGGAACGCGAGCTGGTGAAGGATTGCCGCAGCCTGGCGCGCTTCACGCTGAAGATCCCGCCGCAGCCGGCCGGGCTGCCGCGGGTCGAGGTGAAGTTCCTGATTGATGCCGACGGCCTCCTGCAGGTGACGGCGCGGGACATCCGGACGGGCCAGCAAGCCTCGGTGGAGGTCAAGCCCAGCTACGGCCTCAGTGATGACGAGGTGGAGCGGATGATTCTGGAGTCCATCGAATACGCAGAGGCCGACTTCGCCGCCACGCAGTTGATCGGAGCGCGCAACGAAGCTGACGCCGTGCTGCGCGCTACGGCCCGCGCGCTGGCTGAGCCGCAGGCGCAGGAGCTTGCGCCCGAGGAGCGGCGCGAAATCGAGCAGGCCGAGGCGGCGCTGCGCCAGGCCCTCGCGGGCGACGACTACCGGCTGATTCGCGAACGCATCGAAGCGCTCAACCAGGCCACGCACCACCTGGCGGAGATGCTGATGAACGCGGCCATGCAGACCGCCCTGAAGGGCAAGCGGGCCGACGAGGTCAACCTGTGAGGCGGAGCCTATTTTTTCTTGCGGGATATGTTGCTACGCCCTTTCGGGCTCCGCAACCCTTCGACTTCGCTCAGGGCAAGCGGCCTACGGCAGTGCGGAAGCGCCTGGCGCGACCATTCTTTTCGGCACGGCTCCTTCGACTGCGCTCAGGACAAGTGAAGCCGTGCCCTTCCGAAGCATCGGTGCGCTTCGCGCGATTGTTGTTTGGGAAGGGCCGGGCTTCTCGAAGCGAAGCGAAGACCCTGAGCGAAGCCGAAGGGAGCCCCGCCGCAAAGCAGCGGCGCGGAGCGCCTTCTGCGCTGCCGCAGGCCGACGCGCAGCCCGGCAGGGCGAAGCGTCATCGTCTTGGCATGGTGAGCAAGATAGGGTAAGGAGATAAGTGAGTAATGGCGAAGCTGGTCAAAGTGACGTTTCAGCCGATGGGCAAGACGGTTGAGGTGGACCTCGACCAGATGCCCTACAAGGAGCACGGGCTCAAGGGCTCCTTCCTCGACATCGCCTTGAATCACGGGCTGCACCTCGAGCATGCCTGCGGGGGCAACTGCGCCTGCACCACCTGCCACGTCTGGGTGCAGAAGGGACAGGAGCTGCTCTCGGAGGCGCGGGACGACGAGCTGGACCGGCTCGACATGGCGGCCGACCTGCAACTGAATTCGCGCCTGGGCTGCCAGGCGGTCATCGAGCGCCCGGGCGAAGTGGTGGTGGAAATCCCCGCCTGGAACCGCAACTACGTCAGCGAAGGCGGCGAATCCATGATGGCGGGCACCGCTAAAAAGGAGGAGTAGGAGGGAGCGATGCCGGGAGAACTCACCTGGGACGATGCGGAAGGGATTGCGCTGGCGCTACGGGAAAAGTTTCCCGACGTTGATCCCCTCACTATCCGCTTCACCGACCTGCACAAGTGGGTGACGGAACTCGAGGGCTTCACCGACGACCCCAAAGGCTCCAACGAAGGCAAGCTCGAGGCCATTCAGATGGCCTGGCACGAGGAGTGGAAAGAGAGTCAGTGAGTCGTGACTCGTAACTGGTGACTCGTAACTGGTAACTGGTGCCGCGCACCGGGCATCGAACATTGGCCACCGTTCTTACCGTTTTTCGAGTTTCGAGTTTCGATTTTCGTGTGCCACCCACCTCCGCCTCTGACCTACCTCGATTGACGCCTTTTCTCCGATGGCCGATAATGTTTCCCGCAGCGGCGCCATGGTGCAACGGCTAGCACGGCAGTCTTTCAAGCTGCAGATCCGGGTTCGATTCCCGGTGGCGCTACCAGTTTCCCCCCGAGCAAGTACTGTCCTTTTTAGGTAGTACTCCTAGTACCCCTGTACCGTTGACAGGAGGCGGGCGCCTGCGCCAAAGTAGGCGCCATGCCAGCCTCGCAGACAAGAGGTTTTTCAATGCGCTTGAAGCAGAAAGCGGAGGGAGAAGTGCGCCTCGGACGTTCCCGGCCGGCGGGCTTCACGCTGCTGGAAGTCCTGGTGGTGATCGCCATCATCCTCATCCTCTCCGCCATCGGCATCCCGACGCTGATGCGTTCGATTCGCGTCTATCAATTCGAGGGCAGCGGGCGGCAGCTTTCCAGCCTGCTCCAGCAGGCGCGGGCCATGGCGATGCAGCGCAACCAGCGCGTCTGCGCCGTGATGGCGGTGGTGGGGGCCGAGCGGCGCTACTTTCTGGATTTGGCCGGGCCCGACCCCGACCCCTGCAACGACAATGCCGTCACCTACGACGCCGGCGACCCCTACGTCACCACGCCGGCCGAGATCACCTGGTTCAACAACAACGCCCCGCAGGTGCCGCCGGTCGCCGGCCTGCCGGCGGGCTACAACATCCCCGCCAGCCTGAACGCGCCTGCGCTCTACCGGGTTACCTTTTCCCCGCGGGGCACGGTGGTGGTGCCGGCCGGGGTGAACATTCTGGGGCAGACCGTCTGGGTGGAAGCAGGGCAGGTGCAGGTTCTCGGCCTGGAGCGGCTGGCGGCCAACCAGTTCGAGCGCATCCTGGTGACAGTGACCCCGGCGGGCAAAGTGAAGCTTTTCCGCTCCAGCACCGCCGCCGTCCAGTGGCGGCAGATGTAGGCAGGGAGGGAAAGGATTATGCCGAGACCGCAACCGCAGCGCCTTGGCAAGCGAGCCCGGGCCGGCCTGTGCGAACGGCAGGCCGGCTTCAGCTTGGTC
>JACPRL010000090.1 GCA_016189965.1 Acidobacteriota bacterium
AGGTAAGCCTGAAGGGTTGAAAAGCAGATTCCTCACCGCCACAGCGGGCAAGGGCTCGGAATGACAGGGGCAGGGGTTGTGCAGCGGTCTAGAGTTCAGCGACCCTGCTCACGCTTGTCCAGCCCGGTGGCTCCCGCCACCGGGCCCGAAGACGACGAGAAAAATCTTCAGCCACAGCATGTCCGCGATTCTATCCCAGCCCCGCGCCCAACACAACCGGCGCGCCTAGCAGGCCTCGAGCGCCGCCCGCAGGTCGTCAATGATGTCGTGCCAGTCCTCCAGGCCCACCGACAGGCGGATGCCGCCCGGGTGGATGCCGGTGGTCTGCTTCTTTTCCGGCGGCAGGTTGAAGTGGGTCATCGAGTAGGGATTCTCGATGAGCGTCTTGATGTGTCCCAGGCTGACCGCCAGCGTGATGGTGTAGGCGTGCTCGGCCACGTAGTCCACCAGGTGGTCACCGGCGCGCGACGAGCCCGGCGCGTCCTGGAGAATGAAGTAGACCAGACTGCCCGGCGCGAACTTGCCGTCGTAGCTCACCATCTGGCGGTGCGCCAGCTCCTTCTGCGGGAAGCTCTCTAGGCCGGGGTAGAACACTTGCTCGACCCGGGGGTGCGATTCGAGGAACTGCGCCACTTTCAACGCTGTCTTCTGCTGGTTCGCCATCCGCGCCGCCAGCGTCGGCAGGCCGTAGACCAGGATCGACCAAGCGTTCTTCGGCGAGAGCACGCCGCCGAAATCCTTTCGGTAGGCCATCAGCAGGTTGTAGAAGGAGCGCGGGCCGATGACCGCCCCGCCCATATCGGTTCCGAAGCCGCCGATGTCTTTCGTCAGGCTCTGCGCCACCAGGTCGGCGCCCAGGGCGAGTGGGCGCTGGCAGTAGGGCGTGGCGAAGGTGTTGTCCACGATGATGTGCAGCCTCTCGCTCTCCGCGCGCTCGTGGTTGAGGGCGTCCACCTGGCGGCGGATGTCGGCGATGTCAATCAGCTCCAGGGAAGGGTTGGTGGGCGTCTCGAAGTAAACCACGCGACTGGCGGGGGTGGCGCAGCGGCGCAGGGCGTCGGGTTTGCGCAGGTCGCACCAACGAGTCTGTATCCCGTAGCGCGGCAGCCAACTGGTGAGCAGGCTGTAAGTGGAGCCGTAGAGTTGTTCGTGAGCAATGATCTCCTCTCCGCCGGCCACACAGACGCCCAGAGCGGCGGCGATGGCCGCCATGCCGGTGGAGAAAGCGACGCAGATTTCTCCCTCCTCGGCCAGGGCCAGGTTCTCCTCCAGCATCCCACGTGTCGGCTCATCCAGCCGGTCGTAGATGTAGATGGGCACCTTGCGCTCCAGCGGCACGTCTTCGGAGCCGAAGTCAATGAACCCCTCGACCCCGCGGTGCACGGAGCTCAGGCGGAAGGTGGTCGAGGAAGAAAGCGGCGGAATGACGTGGTGGTCGTAGTCCCAGCGCTTGGTGGGGGAGGTGCCGTGGATGAGCTTGGTGCGCATCCGGTAGTGGGACTTGGGAGGAGTGTGCGGCGTGCGGGATCGCGACATGGTAAACCTCGGAACGGGGGCTGCACTCCGATTCTCATCTATGCGCGCTCCAAAAGCAAGACTTGGCGAAACGGCTCGAATTCTATTGACGCTCAATTTCTGCTCGCGCATCCAAAGCCAAGATGGCAGAATGACCCGGCGCGCGGGAGGAGCAACGATGGGCGAAGCCGAGCGGCGCTCACCGCCGGCCGTCGGTGAGGCGCACCTTGAAAGCATGGCCGCCGAGGTTCGCGCCGGGCTGAGCAAGCCGCAAAAGCAGCTCCCCTCCAAGTACCTCTACGACGAGATTGGTTCAGCGCTCTTCGAGGTCATCAGCCTGCTCTCCGAGTATGGCCTCACCCGCGCCGACACCCGCCTGCTGCGCCGCCACGCTGGCGATATGGTCGACTCGCTGGCCGCGCCGGTGGTCGTGGCCGAGCTGGGCAGCGGCAGCGGCCGCAAGACCCGCTGGCTGCTCGAAGTCCTGGCGCGCCGGCAACCGGTCACCTACTATCCGATCGACATCTCCGGCAGCGCGCTGCGCCACGCTGAGTTGGAGCTCGGGGCCATCGATGCGGTGAGTGTCCAAGGATTCGAGCGCCAATACCTGGACGGGCTGCTTGAAGTGGCGGCGCGCCGCCAGCCCGGCGAGCACCTGCTGGTGCTCTTCCTCGGCAGCACCATCGGCAACTTCGACCGGCCGGCCGGCGAGGAGTTCCTGCGCGAGGTGCGGCGCATCCTCGAGCCGGGCGACGCGCTGCTGCTTGCCACCGACCTCGAAAAGCCCCTCCCGCAGCTCCTGCTGGCCTATGACGACCCGCTCGGTGTCACCGCCGCCTTCAACCTCAACCTGCTGGCGCGCCTCAACCGCGAGTTAGCCACCGACTTCAACCTGTCGCACTTCCGGCATTTCGTCCGCTACGACGAACGCGAGCGGCGCATCGAGATGCACGTGGTCTCGCAGGTTGCCCAGACCGTCCGCATTCCTCGCGCCGGCTTGACGGTGGAGTTCCGCCAGGGCGAAACCATCTGGACGGAAAGCTCGCACAAGTACAACTGCGCCGAGGTGGCGGCGATGGCCAGCCGCACCGGGTTCCGCTGCCAGGCCCAGTGGGTGGACCACGAGTGGCCCTTCGCCCAGAACCTCTTCATCGCGGCCTAGAACGGAGAGCGGATATGGCCAAAGCGGTCTGGCAAGGAGCCGTACTGGCGGAGAGCGACCGCTGCGTCATCGTGGAGGGCAACCACTACTTCCCGCCGGAGAGTGTCCACCGCCAATACCTGAAGCCGAGCGACACCCACACGGCCTGCTCCTGGAAGGGCACGGCCAGCTACTTCCACGTTGAAGTCGCCGGCCAGCGCAACCCCGACGCCGCCTGGTACTACTC
>JACPRL010000010.1 GCA_016189965.1 Acidobacteriota bacterium
CCCATCCACACCGAGCCGATGACCTGCCCTTCGACTGTCGTGGGGTTGAGGGCGCGCCCGCAGTCGTGCGCCACCGTGATGCGGTCGACGGTCACCTGGCCGGTCTCAGGGTCCACCGTCACTTCGGCCACTTGCGCGCTGTAACTGTAGGAGGGCGACGGCCCCACGCCCGCGCCCCTGAACTTGCCCCCGCGGGCCTCCTCCGGCGGCACGTAGCTGCCCGTCGCCTCGAGCGCCCCCAACTCTTCGAACGCCGCCGCGACCGCTTCGTCGAAGCTCACCGCCTTGCCGGTGCCGTTCAGGTGCCAGATTTGTTCGTCGCGTGCTTCGAGCTCCTCGGCCGGCACGCCCCAGCGGCGGGCCAGCACGTCGAAAATCTGCTTCCTTAAATTCCGCGCCGCCTCCAAGCAGGCGTTACCGGCCATGAAGGTGACGCGGCTCGAATAACTCCCCAGATCAACCGGCGTCAGCTCCGTGTCGGCTGCTACGAGTTTCACTCGCCGCGGGTCAACGCCCAGCTCTTCGGCCACGAGTTGGATTTGAATGGTGTCTGAGCCTTGCCCGATTTCCGCCGCGCCGGTGTAGAGCGTCACCGCGCCGTCGCGGTCCGCTTTCAGGTTCACCGTCGTGTGCGGCAGCTGCGACCGGATGATGGGGTTGGCCGCGCCGGAGACGTAGTGGCTGCCGGCAATCCCCATGCCCTTCCCGAAGGACAGCTTGCCGCGCTTCTCCCGCCAGCCCGACTTCTCCACCACCTGCCGGATGCACTCCGGATAGCCGTAGCTGGTGACGCGCAACTGGTTCACCGTCAGGCAGGGCGGCCGGAGCTGGTTGCGCAGGCGGATTTCCGCCGGGTCCATGCCGATTTTTTCCGCCGCCATGTCGAGCAGCGACTCGAACGCAAAGCGCGTGTTCACCGTGCCGTGCCCGCGCATCGCGCCGCAGGCAGGCTTGTTGGTCAGCACGCGGTAGCCGTCGAACTGCATATTGCGGATGTCGTAGATCGCCCCCAGCAGGGCGCCCGAATAGAGGATCGTCACCGGACCGTAGCCGCAGTAGGCCCCGCCATCCTGGATGATGCGCGCTTTGACGGCGGTGATAGCGCCGTCGCGCTTGGCCCCGATGGTCAGCTCGACGATCTGTCGCGGCCGGCCGCGGTGGGCGTAGAAGACTTCTTCGCGCGTGTAGGTGATTTTCACCGGCGCGCCCGCTTCGCGCGCCAGGCACGCCGCCGCCACCTCGAGCGGGATGACTTCGCTCTTGCCCCCGAACCCGCCGCCCACCAGCGGTTTGATGACCCGAATCTTCTCCATAGGCAGCTCGAGCACGTTTGAGAGTGTGCGGTGGAGGTAGTAAGGCACTTGGGTCGAAGACCAGACGGTGAGCCGCCCGCTTGGTTCGTAGTGCGCCAGGGTCGAGTGCGGCTCCATGGCGGCGTGCGTCACTTCGGCGCAGTAGAAGCGCTCGCTCACCACCACGTCGGCTTCGGCCAGGCCGGCCTCGACGTCGCCGAAGCTGTGGTGGTACTCCTTCTCGATGTTGTGCGGCTTGTCGTCGTGAATCCAGTTCGACCCCGCCTTCATCGCCTCTTCGGGGTCGAAGTAGGCCGGCAGCAGCTCGTAGTCAACGTCGATGAGGTTCAGCGCCTGCTCGGCCACCGCTTCGGAGATCGCTGCGACGCCGGCGACGTTGTCGCCGATGTAGCGCACGCGGTCGACCGCAAACACCGTCTCATCGTGCCCGATGGGCAGGATGCCGTACTTGTTGGGGAAATCCGTTCCGATAACGACTGCCCGCACGCCGGGCAGCGCCTCCGCCCGGCTGGTGTCAATCCGCCGGAGGCACGCGTGCGGGTGCGGGCTGTGGAGGATCTTTCCCACCAGCATCCCCGGCAGCACCAGGTCGTCGGCGTAGAGCGCCCGCCCCGTGACTTTGTCGGGCCCGTCCACCATCGGCAAGCGCTTCCCGACGACGGCAAACTCCGCCATAGCTAGCGCCTCTCGCCCGGCACCGCGGCTTCCGTTGGTGCCGTCCGCAATTTTTTGATGGCGTACTCGACCGACTGGTAAATCTGCATATAACCGGTGCAGCGGCACAGGTTGCCGGAAAGCGCCGCGGCCATCTCCTCCCGCGTGGGGTTCGGGTTGCGCTCGAGTAGCGCCTTCGCCACCAGAATGATCCCTGGCGTGCAGTAGCCGCACTGCGCACCGGCCTCCACCGAAAAGCCTTCCTGCAAGGGATCGAGCCGCGGCCCGTCGGCCAAGCCTTCGATGGTGGTGATTTCGGCCTCCTGGTAGGAGGCGGCCAGCATCACGCAGGAGAGCTGCGGCACCCCGTCCACCAGCACGGCGCAGCAGCCGCAGCTCGAATCGTCGCACCCCCGCTTGGCGCCCGTCAGCCGCAGGTCTTCCCGCAGAACGTCGAGCAGCAGCTTATTTGCCGGCACCGCGACCTCGCACGCCTGCCCGTTTATGCGGAGCCGGATCAACTCTTTGTTCATGATTGTTTCAGTACCGAGGGAGAGCGGGATCGATTTCGCGCGCCCAGCGGTCAATCCCGCCCGCCAGGCTCTGGGCGCCTTCGACGCCTTGCTGGCGCAGCCAGGCGGCGGCATCAAGGCTGCGGATGCCGTGGTGGCAGTAGAGCACCACGGCCTCGGCGTCGAGCAGTTCCTGATAGCGCTGCGGTAGCTCGCCCAGTGGGATTAACTGCGCGCTGTCGAGCCGGCAGATGTCGTACTCCCAGGGCTCGCGCACATCAATCAGCAGCGGCCGCTCGTTCCCGTTGAGCCGCTCCCGGAGCGCCTGCGGCTCGATCTGCAACTCGTCTTTCATCGTCCCACCCAGACCGGCTGGCGCCGCTCGAGAAACGCGCGGATGCCTTCGGCGGCGTCCTCGGTCTTCATCAGCGTGTCGAGGTAGAGCTTCTCCATTTCATCCAGGGCGCGGTCAAAGTCCAGGCCCGAGGCGCGGAGCACCGCGCGCCGCGCCAGCGGCACGACGGCGGCGCTGTGGGCGGAAAGCTGGTGGATCAGCTTCACGACCGCCCGGTCGAGCTCCCCCTCGGCCACCACCTCGGTGACCAGCCCCAGCCCCTGCGCCTCTTCGGCCGTCAGGGTGCGCGCGGTGAGAATCAGCTCGAGTGTCCGCTGGCGGCCGACCACGAGCGGCAGCAGGATGGCCGCCACGGGCGGAAAGCAGCCCAACTTGATTTCGGGCTGCGAGAAGCGCGCCGTGTGCGTGGCGATGACAAAATCGCAGAAGGTCGCCAACTCCATCCCGCCGCCCAGGCAAAAGCCGTGGACGGCCGCCACGGTCACCCAGTCGGACTGCCAGAGTTTGCGGAAGACGCGGTGGAAGGTGTGCAACAACTGCCCGACGCGGTCGGGAGTGTGGTCGAGCACGTCCACGCCGGCGGAGAAGGCGCGGTCGCCCCGGCCGGCGAACACCACAAAGCTCACGTGGGGCGGGGCCGGCAGGGCGTCGAGCGCCGCGTTCAGCTCTTCGAGCGTGGGGATGTCGAGCACGTTGACCCCGGGCCGATTCAGCCACACCCGGGCCACCGTGCCGTCCCGTTCCACTTCGATGTGCGCTGGTGTCGTCACTGCGCCTGCGTGGTTGTTTGCTTGGGTTCCACCCAGCCGCCTTCCTCGAAAATCTGCGCCAGCAGCGCCAGATCCTTTTCGCCCGGAAGCACTTCTGCGACGTGTCTCTTGTAGTCCTCCGGCGAGAGCCGCTCCCCGATGACACTGTAGGGCTGATGGGCGTAGTCGCCGATGCGCCGGTTGAACTTCAGGTCGGGAACGAAGAGCCGGGGCTGGTCGGGCGGAATGAGCTTGTTCAATTGCTCCACCAGTTGCTTGCACTCCTGGCGGTAGAGTTGCCGGCTGTGCTCGTTCAACCGTTCCTTGTCGGCCCGGTTGGGGTTTGAATGCTCGTCGTAGCGGCCCTTGAGCCCCCAGACGTAGAACCAGTGCGCCGAGGAGGAGTGGTCCACGCCGAACAGGTCGTAGGCCGCCGGGATCCACTTGTTCAGGTACTTCTGGATAACGGGCACGGGAATCCTGCCCGCCTTCAGCACCCGCCGCAACCCGTCCTGGCCGGTGCCCAGGTGGAAGGACTCTTCCTTCAGCATCGGAATCATCGAGCTGGCCAGCGGCGCAAAGGCCGAATAGCTGAGCATGGTGAGCTGGAACTTGCCGTCGCGGTCGACGAAGTCGGTATAGGTGTAGAAGTCAATCCAGTTTTGCACCGGGTCGTTGAAGGCGCCGAGCAGGCGCTTGTTCTCGAAGGCGCGCCGCTCCAGTTGCTTCTGGGCTTCGATCTTGCCGGAGTGGCCGAAGTGGTTGATGAGCAGGTGGCACATCTGCCAGCCGTGGCGCATCTCCTCGGTCACCACGCGGGCGAGCGCCTGGCGGTCGTAGGCGCTGGGCGAGGTCTCAAAGAGAAATCGTTGCTGCTCGACGGAGGCGAACTCCGTGTCGCCCTGGTAGACGATGAGGTTCTGCAAGGCGTCGCGGATGCGCTGGTCGGGGATGTCGAGCACCTTTTCCCACTTGCGCTCGCCGCGGAAGTCGCCGAACTCGATCTCCATCGTCTTCAGTTGGCCGTACTTGGCCTCGAACTGGTACTGGGTGATTTCGGGGAGGTCGACGCCGATCTCCTTCTGCCATTCGCGGAAGAGGTCCACCCAGTCGTCAAAGGTCGAGATACGCGTGGCCATCCCGTCACCTCACGATAAAGTTTTGTTGGACAAATCCGGCTCTCCCCGGAAGACCGGGGGACGTTTCTCCCGGAAGGCGCGGAACCCCTCCAGGGCATCCGCCGAGGCGAAGCATTTTCCCTGGGCAGCGATTTCGTAGTCGAGCAGGGCCTCCAAGTCCGGTTCCAGGCGTTGGAAAAGCGCCTGCTTGGCCAGCGCGATGGGCAGCGAGGGAGCCGCCGCCAGCTTGCCCGCCAGGAGCCGGGTTTCTTCCTCCAGTCGGTCAGGGGCAACCACTCGATTGACGCAGCCCAGCCGCTCGGCCGTGCGGGCGTCAATCGCTTCGCCGAGGTAAATCAACTCGGCCGCATGGGCTGAACCGACCAGCCGAGGCAGGAAATAGGTGCCGCCGAAATCCGGGTGGAGACCGACGCGCACGAAGGATTGGGCGAACGTGGCGGCCTCGGAGGCCAGGCAAAGATCGCAGGCCAGGGCCAGATTGGCGCCGGCCCCGGCAGCGGGCCCATTCACCGCGGCCACGACCGGCTTGGGCATGCGGCGAATCGCCAATACGATCTCCTTTCCCAGCGTGGCCAGCGCTCGCACACCCTCCAGCTCGCCTCGTTGCCGCAATTCGAGCAGTTCCCGCAGGTCGCCGCCTGCACAGAAGCCGCGCCCCGCCCCGGTCAGGACGACGACGCGCACATCGGCGTCGCCCGCCACTTGCCTCAGCGCCGCGAGCAGTTCCCGGCAGAGCTCCCGATTGAGCGCATTGAGCTGCTGGGGACGATTGAGCACCAGTGTGACGACAGCATCCTGGCGACGGATTTCCAACAGGCGCTCGCTCATTGGCTCTCGCTACCGGAGGCGCTTCTCCAGATCCTCAATCCCCTCCTGCTCCTCCTTGATAATCTCCTCCAGCACGAAGCGCAGCGCGATGTCGTCGCCCACCTGCTTGAGCAGCTTGGTGTACTCCTGCACCTCGCGCTTTTCGATCTCCAGCTCTTCGTGCAGCATCTCCGTCACATCCTCGTGCCCGATCTCCTTCATCTTCGGCACTTCAATGGAGGGATGCCCGCCCAGGGCCACAATCTTTTCCCCCAGCACCGTGGCGTGCTGAAAAGATTCCTTGGCCTGGTTGCGGAAAAAATCCACCAGCGGCCCGCGGTTCACTCCCCGCACCAGGAAGGAATGGTGGAGGTAGCGGATGACGTTGCCCATCTCCCGTTCCAGCGCCGCATTCAACCCGTTCACGATTTTCGATGTGCCCATTGAGCCCCTCCTCCTCTCGTTTCCGCTTTAGTCCTTCAGGTTCACCCAGACATCCTTGACCTGCGTGTAGTGCTCGAGCGCGTGCATTCCCAGCTCGCGCCCGAAGCCGCTGGCCTTGTAGCCGCCGAAAGGCGCCGCCGGGTCGTAGACATTGTAGGCGTTGATCCACACCGTGCCGGCCTGCAGGCGGTGGGCAACGTAGTGCGCCTGGCGGATGTCGCGCGTCCAGACCGCCGCCGCCAGCCCGTAGGGGTTGCGGTTCGCCTCGCGAATCACTTCGTCCAGGTCGGCGAACTCAATCGCCGCCAGCACCGGCCCGAAGATTTCTTCCTGCGCCAGGCGCATGTCGTTGCGCACGGCGTCGAAGATGGTGGGCAGCACAAAGCAGCCCTTGCCGTTGCCCACCGCGGCGCGCGCGCCGCCGGCGACCAGCCGCGCGCCTTCTTTCTTGCCCACCTCGACGTAGTCGAGCACTTTCTTCATCTGCTCTTCGGAGACCAGCGCGCCCAGCCGCGTCTTGGGATCGAGCGGGTCGGCAGGCTGGAGCTTGCGCGTGCGCTCGACCAGCTTGGCGAGAAACGTGTCGTGAATCTTCTTGTCCACAAACAGCCGCGAGCCGGCAGCGCACACCTCACCCTTGCCGTAGAAGATGGCGTTGTAGGCGCCTTTGACAGCGGCGTCGAGGTCGGCGTCGGCCAGCACGATGTTCGGCGACTTGCCGCCCAGCTCGAGCGTGATGCGCTTCAGCGTGTCGGCGCCGGCGCGCATCACGGCCTTGCCGGTCTCGGTCGAGCCGGTCAGCGCAATCTTGTCCACCCCCGGATGCTTGACCAGCCCCATCCCTACGACGCTTCCCTTGCCAGTTAGCACGTTGACGACGCCGTCGGGCACGCCCGCCTGCTGGCACATCTCGGCGAACTTCAGCGCGGTGAGCGAAGTCAGTTGCGCCGGCTTCCAGATGACGGTGTTGCCGGCCGCCAGCGCCGGGGCGACCTTCCAGGAGGCGAGCAGCAAGGGGAAATTCCACGGCACAATCGCCGCCACCACGCCGACGGGCTCGCGCAGGGTGTAGTTGAAGAAGGGGCCGCGCACCGGGATGGTTTCACCGTGAATCTTGGTGGCCCAGCCGGCGTAGTACTGCAGGACTTCGATCACCATCGGCAGGTCGACGTAGCGCGACTCGAAGATGGGCTTGCCGTTGTCAATCGTCTCCAGGTAGGCGAACTCCTCGATATTTTTTTCGACCAGGTCGGCCAGGCGCAGCAGCAGCTTGCCGCGGTCGGCGGCGCTCATCTCGGGCCAGGGGCCGGCTTCGAAGGCGGCGCGGGCGGCGCGGACCGCCGCCTCGACGTCCGCCTCGCCGGCCTCAGCCAACACGGTGATGGTTTCTCCGGTGGCCGGGTTGACGGTGGGAAAGGTCTTGCCCGAGGAGGCTTCCACCCATTTGCCCCCGATGAACAACTTCCCGGGCTTCACCTGGACGCTGGGAGTCGTGGCCATAAGGGTCTTCTCTCTTTCTCGAGCCTCGGCTCGGGTTACTTGGCCTTGAACTTGGGCTGGCGCTTCTCGACGTAGGCGTGCAGGCCTTCGCGGGCGTCTTCGCTCTGGAAGAGCAACTGTTGCAGCTCGCGCTCCAGCCCCAGGCCCTCGGCGAAGCCCACCTCGATGCCGGTCTGCACGGCGCGCTTGATACGCCCCACGGCGCGGCTGGCCTTGGCCGGCGGCACAAACTGCCGGGCGTAGGCCAGCACTTCATCCCAGAAGGAGTCGCGGTCGAAAATGTAGTTGACCAAGCCCATCTCCAGCGCCTCTTCGAACGAAAAAGTGCGGCCGGTGGCCATCAGCTCGATGGCGCGCGCCTTGCCAATCGTGCGCGCCAGGCGCTGCGTGCCGCCGGTGCCGGGCAGCACGCCCAGGTTCACCTCCGGCAGGCCGATCTTCCCGCCCTCCTTACGCGCCAGGCGGATGTCGCAGGCCAGGGCAATCTCCAGCCCGCCGCCCACGGTGTGGCCGTTGAGCGCCGCAATCACCAGCTTGGGCGTCTGCTCGAGCCGGTTCAGGGTCTCATTGGCGTGCAGGCAGAAGTAGTATTTCCAGTCGGGCGTGGCCTCGGCCAGCATTTTGATATCAGCGCCGGCGGAGAAAAATTTCTCTCCCGCGCCGCGCAGGATGATGACCTGAGCGTCGTCGTCCATGCGCGCCTGCAAGATGGTCTCGTCGAGCTGGCGCATCATGGCGTAGGTGTAGGTGTTGGCCGGCGGGTCGTCCATCTCGATGATGGCCAAGCCGTTCTCCACCCGGTAGTGAATCAACTCCTTCTGGGTCACTGCGGTTTGGGTCGCCATTGCAGTTTCCTCCTTGAGAAAAGTCAGGTGCGGCGGGGGCGGTCGTTCGAGCCCCGCCCGAGGCGCGCGGCACCATCGGCCTCGGCCTCGATCCCGCCGAGGAACAGCCCGGCGATATGCTCGGCTAGGGCGTCGGAGTCCGGGTCCAGGCGCGGTTTGTGCCAGGTGTAAATCCAGTTCATCATCCCGAACAGGCTCAGCACCGCCAATCGTGTATTCAGATTCCTCAGCTTGCGTTCGCGCTTCAAGTCCTCGACGATGGCGCAGGCCAGCCGGTAGTACGCTCGCTTCAGCTCGGCCACGTCGGCCTGGTAGGGCGGGGTCAGGCTGTCGGATTCGTGGGAGAGCACCTTCATCGCCTCGCGGTGGCGGAGGAAGAAGTCGAGGTGGTTGCAAATCAGCAGGCGCAACCGCTGCTCGGGGTCGGACCCGGCAGCCTCCAGCCGTTCCTTGAGCCGGGCAATCAAGGTGGCGAAGCAGTGCTTCTGGATGAGGTAGAGCAGCTTTTCTTTGCTCTCGACGTAGTAGTAGAGCCCGGCCAGGGAGACGCGGCTGCGGCGGGCGATGTCGCGGATGCTGGCGCCTTCGTAGCCCTTCTCGCAGAACTCGCGGGTGGCGGACTCGAGGATGTGGTCGAACTTGGCGCTCGTCGGGGGACGGCGCGCGGGCGGGCTGGCGGCTGCGGGGCGCGGCATCTGACTTATCGAACGTTCGTTCGGTACTGTACCCCGGACGGCGGCCCCTGTCAACCCACTCGGTTACCCGAAAAATCTGCGACCGAATGCGCCGGCCGTTCATCTACTAGGCGTATCTTGATGCCGGAGGCTTGCGAGCAGGGGGGCCGGCGGGGCAGAATGTTCGCGGAGCCGGAGCGAGCGTCCTTCCCCGTCGGCGGGTGAGAATGCCCACGCATCTGGAGAACGAGACGGAGCTGGTGGCGGAGGCCCGAGCGGGCAGCGCCGAGGCGTTCACCACGCTGGTGAACCAGTACGACCGCAACATCTACCGGCTGGCGCTGAACATCACCGGCAACCCGGAGGACGCCGAAGACGTGCTGCAGGAGACTTTCCTGAAGGCTTATACGAACCTGGGACGGTTCGAGGGCCACTCACGCTTCTACACCTGGCTGGTGCGGATTGGAGTGAACGAGTCGCTGATGAAGCTGCGGCGGCGGCACGCCGACCGCTGGGTGTCGCTCGACGCCCCGGTGGAGACCGACGAGCAGGAGACGCTGCCGCGCGAGGTGGAGGACTGGGGCGAGAACCCGGAGCAGCAGTACGCCCGGCGCGAGCTAGCCGACATCCTCGCCGAGGAGCTGCGCAAGCTCGACCCGGCCTTCCGCACCGTCATCGTGCTGCGGGACATGGAGAATTTTTCCACCGAGGAAACCGCGGCACTGCTCAACCTCTCGGTCCCGGCGGTGAAGTCGCGGCTGCTGCGCGCCCGGTTGAAAATTCGGGAGCGGCTGAACAAGTACTTCAAGCGAGGATAAGACGTTGAACTGTCAAGAAGTGGTCCGCTGGCTGACGGATTACCTGGACGGCGAGCTGGACGCCACGCTGCTGGAAACCCTCGAGGCGCATCTGCGGGACTGCGACGACTGTCGCATCGTGGTCGACACCACGCGGAAGACCATCGAACTCTACTGCCGCTGCGAGCCGTTGCCCCTGCCGCCTGGTGTGCGCGAGCGGCTCGATGCGGCGCTCGCCCGGCGCCTGAGCCAGCGCGGCGCCTGACGGCCGGGCGAACCCTTCCCTGTCCAGCCTTTCTCCCTCCAACTGCATCTCTCCTTCGGGTGGACCAAGCCCGATGAGAAGCGGGTCATTTGCGGTACAATGGAGGCCGTACTCGGTGGGAACCAGATATAGCGGCGGGCGGAGGTTGTTTTTCTGCTTCTGCGCTTGTGCCGTCGGGGTGCTGGTCGGCAGCCTCGGGGCGCAGGCGGACGGAGTCGAACCCTGGGTCTACGCCCACGCCGGGCTGGACCATTTCTACAACCTGGAGTACGACGAAGCCATCGCCGATTTCCAGAAGGCGATCGAAGGCGACCCGAAAAACGTTCATTTCTATAATTACCTGGCCAACGCCTACCTCTTCCAGGAACTGCACCGGCTGGGCCAGTTGGAGGGCAACCTCTACGACGCCAGCAACGCCTTCCTGAAGGACCGCAAACGGGAACCCGACCGGCAGCGCATCGCCCGCTTCAAAGAGTGGATGGAGCGCGGACGGAAGCTCTGCGAGCAGCGTCTGGCGAAGAACTCGAAGGACGTCGAGGCGCTCTACGCGCTGGGCGCCGGCTACGGGATGGAAGCGAACTACCTGTTTACCGTCGAGAAGGCGTACTGGGATGCGTTGCGCACCGGCGGGAAGGCTAACGACCTGCACGTGAAGGTGCTGAAGCTCGACCCGAACTACCACGACGCCAAGCTCATCCCGGGAGTCTACCAGTACGTAGTGGGGAGCATCCCGGGCGGGGTCAAGTGGCTGGCCTTTCTCTTCGGCTATCGAGGCAGCAAAGAGAAAGGGGTCCGGCTGCTGAACGAGACGATGAAGGAGGGCAAGCTGGTTTCCATCGACGCCGCCTTCCTGCTGGCGGTGATTTATTCCCGCGAGAAGCGCCACGACTATTCGCGGCAGTTGCTCGCCGCCCTGGCCGACTTTTATCCGCGCAATCCGATGATTCGGCTCGAAATCGGGCGCAGCCATCAGCGGGAAGGCCACGTCCGGAAGGCGCTCGAGTACTACGAGGTGGTGGCGCGCGACGCCGAGGCGGGGAAATTCGGCCACCGCGTGCCGCGCGACCGGCTGTGGTACCAGATCGGCACGCTGCATCAACAGTTGCGCCAGCACGAGCAGGCGCTGGATGCCTACGGTCGCATCATCAATAACAACGACGGCGATGGGCTGATGAAGGCCTACTCCGGGCTGCGCCGGGGGGAAATCTTCCTGGCGCAGAATCACCTCGACCAGGCCCGCGCCGAATACCAGCGCGTGGCCGCCATGCCCTACGAAGAGCCGCGGCGGGAAGCGGAGGCGAAGCTGCGCACGCTCGGCGAGTGAGCCGGCTCTCGGAAGGTCGAGCTTTCCTCTAGCTAGCCACAGAGGCACAGAGCCACAGAGAAAACCGGTGGAACCCTGAAGGGTTCCGCTACCTCGCGTGCCCCTCCCGCCGTAGCGGAAGGCTTCAGCCTTCCACTCCAACCCCTCCCTAAGGTTCCCACATCGCGAGCGTGCGCCCCACGCCTTCGGCGCGGCCGCGCTCATAGACGCGCGCCGCGGTTGCCACATCCTCAATGGCCACACCGTTCGACTTGAAGAGGGTGATTTCGTCCGGCTTCTCACGGCCGGGATAGCGACCGGCCACGACTTCGCTCAACTCGCGCACCTGCTGCCAGCGCTCGGGCTGCCCCTCGAAGGGGATGATGAGGTCGCCAGATTCGCTGCGGGCCTGGGCGCGCGAATCCACCACGATACGGGCGGCGCGCTGAATGACAACGTCGTCCAGTTCGCGCTTCTGCGGGAAGTTCGCGCCCACAGCATTGATGTGCGTGCCGGGGGCGAGCCACGCGCCCTCGAGCACCGGCTGCTTGGCCGAGGTGACGACAACGACGATGTCAGCCTCGCGCACGGCCTCGGCGGCGCTGCCGAGGGCCTCCACCGGGACGGATAAGAGCGAGCTCATTTCTTCGGCGAAGCGCCGGCGACGCTCGGCGTTGGGGCTGTAGGCGTGAACGCGCTCCAAGCGGCGGACGCGCGCCAGGGCCAGCAACTGCGTCGGCGCCTGATGGCCGGTGCCGAGAATCGCGACGCGGGCCGCGTCGGGCCGCGCCATGTACTTTGTGGCCACGCCGCTGGCGGCGCCGGTGCGCATGCGCCCCAGGGTGTCGGCTTCCAGCAAGGCCACCAGCCGGCCGGTGTCGCCGCGATAGAGCGGGACGAGAAAGCGCACGCCCTCGGGTGAGCTGGTATAGAGCTTCATCCCGAAATAGCCGCCGGCGTCCTCAGCCGCCGCCATGTAGTGCAGCCAGGTGCCGGCCGCCGCCCGCAGACGCTGGCGCGGCTGGTCTTGCGCCTGGCCGCTCGCCAGAGTGCGAAAAGCGGACTCGACCACCTCGAGCGCCATCTCCATGCTGAGCAGGCGCTCCACATCGGCTTCAGTCAGATAGAGGACGTCCATTGGACTCTTCCCTGCCCCGCGGGAGGAGTCGAAGGCGCCGAATGGCTGGTAGGAATCCGCGGGTCAGGTGCCAAAGGAGATGCCGGCGGCGCGGGCGGTGCAGACGAGGTCGCTCGAGGGATCGACGGTGCGATAAATGCCGATGGCATCTTCCAGCTTGCAGGTGCGGATCTCGCCACAGTGCAGGCAGACCATGTGGCCGAACTTGCCCTGGGCGACGAGGTCGGCCGCGGCGACACCGAAACGCAGCCCCAGGACGCGGTCGAAGGCCACCGGCGTGCCGCCGCGCTGGATGTGGCCCAGGACGGTGACGCGCACATCCTTGCCGGTGTGCTGGCGGACGGAGTAGGCGAGGGTGTTGCCGACGCTGCCGGGCTTGGCCTCGGGGATGGGCTTGCCGTCGGCGTCGGTGGGAGGAAACTTGATGCCCTCAGCCACCACCAGCACGCTCGACTGCCGCCCCAGCTGCTCGCGCTCGAGAATTTTGTCGCACACCTTTTCGATGGTGAAAGGAATCTCAGGGATGAGGATGATGTCGGCCTTGCCAGCCAGGCCGGCCCAGAGCGCGATCCAGCCGGCGTCGCGCCCCATCACCTCGACAATCATGACCCGGTGGTGGCTTTCCCCGGTGGTGTGGATGCGGTCGATGGCCTCGGTGGCCGTCTGCACGGCGGTAAGGAAACCGAAGGTCAGCTCGGTGGCCGACAGGTCGTTGTCAATGGTTTTGGGGACGCCGACCAGCGGCACGCCCCTGCGAAACAGCTCGTAGCCGATTTTCATGCTGCCGTCGCCGCCGATGGTGACGATGGCGTCGATGCCCAGCTCCTTCATGTTCTCGATCAGGCGCGGGGTGAGGTCCTTCTGGACTTTCTTGCCATCCTCGACCACTTCGTAGGAGAAGGGGTTGCCGCGGTTGGTGGTGCCGAGGATGGTGCCGCCGCGGGTGAGGATGCCGCGGACGTGGTCGTGGGTGAGCTCGAGAGTCTTCCCCGGCCAGAGGAGGCCGTCGAAGCCGTCCTGGATGCCGATGACGCGCCAGTTGTAGTTGAGCAGGGCGGCTTTGACGACGCCGCGGATAACGGCGTTCAGTCCGGGCGCGTCGCCGCCGCCGGTGCTGATGCCGATGCAGCGACTGGTTGTGCTCAACGTTCCCTGCCGGGAAGCGCTTCCCGGGGCTGCTCGGGCGGATTCTACTACAGAACTGGCCTCGTGGCGTCGCCCGAAGTGTCAGGCGCTGTGCTGCAGCACCATCAGACTCAGCGCGAGGCGGGCACGGGGTAGGCGGACTCCTCCTCGCGGTAGGGGATGACAATCCAGCAGATCACGTAGGCGATGGCCCCGCCCACAATGCCGCTGAAAAGCGTGACGAGCGCCCACACTAGGCGCACCAGGACGGCGTCGAGCTCGAAGTATTCCGCCAGACCGCCGCAGACACCGGCGACGACCTTGTTGGCGCGGGAGCGGCGCAGCGGCCTCGCCGGCCGGGGCGGGGTGAGCGGCTTCTGCGCGGCGCCACAGTGGTAGCAGTAGCGGGAACCCTCCTGGATTTCCTTCTGGCAGTTGTAGCAAGTCATCGTCGCTCCCTCTGTCCTGATGTACGACTAGAGCCTAGCAAAAGTTCCCGGACAAAGCACGAACCAGATTGCAGCGACAGCGCCCCATTCACAATCAGAACATTCACCGGGCGACGGTTTGCGTGACACGATAAATCTTCTGGCCTTCG
>JACPRL010000095.1 GCA_016189965.1 Acidobacteriota bacterium
GGGGGTGGTAGTTCGAGCAGGGCGGTCACGACGCGGTCCATCAGCGCCAGCGCCTGGCGGTCATCGAGCGTGTGGTGGTTCAAGAAGACGGCGAAGAGCAGCGTCTCGCCGGTGAGCGTCTCGATGTAGCCGGCGAGCGAGTTCGTCCCCGCCAGCGTCCCGGTCTTCGCCCGCACGCGTCCGCGGAGCGGCGCGTGCCGCATTCGCTCTTTCAGCGTGCCATCGAGCCCGGCGACGGGCAGCGAGTCGCGGAAGAGCGGCGCCCAGGGTTGTGTCTCGATGTAGCGGAGCAGGTTGACGACCGCATCCGGCGTCACCAGGTTTCGCCGCGAGATGCCCGAGCCGTCGGTCAGCCCCACCTTGGCCGGGTTCATCCCGTTCGCTGCCAGCCAGGCCCACAGCACCTCCAGGCCCGCTTCCGTGCTGCCGTCCCCGCGCCGCGGCGGCGGCTCACCCGGCCTCCGCGGAAGTTCGCGTCCCGTGGCTTCGGGCGGCTGCTGGCGGCCGAGCAGCCGCAGCAGCATCTCGGCGTGCAGGTTCTGGCTGTTCTTGTTGATGAACCGGATGTCTTCGAAGAGAGGCAGAGAGATGTGCTCGGCTAGGACAACCGGCAAGACCTTGGTCTGCTCGCTGGCAAAGGGCGGGGCCAGCGAGTATTGCGCCTCGACACGCCCCTGCCCCTGGATGCCGCGGCGCGCCAGCGCCTGGCGGAAGAGCTCGCCAATGAACTCGGAGGGCTCTTCGACCGCCACCTGCAGCGTGCGGGCTTTGGCGTCGAGCGCGATGGGCCCGCTGATCTCCAGCACGCGGCTGCCCGGGTCGCGCCGCACGTAGAGGCGAGTTTCCCCACCCGGCGGCGCCGTCCACACCTGGTTCTGGATGCGATAGAAATCGCTCAGCGGCTGCCAGCTGATGCGGCCGATCTCGTTCACCTGCTCGCCGGGCTCGACCCGCAGGGTCAGGAGGTTGTTGCCGAGCGAGAGGGCGCGCACCGGCGGGGCGTAGCCCCAGAGCAGGTCGCCCACCGTCCAGTCGAGCGGGTAGGGCTCCGGGGCGAAGAAGGACTGGTCAATGACGAGGTCGCCCATGATGCTCCGCACGCCTTTCTCGGCCACCTGGGCGGCCAGGCGGTCGAGCACCGCCGCGGCGTCGCACTCGCTCGCTTCCTTTTCTTTCTCTGGTGCATAGGGCAGGGAGCAGCCGGCAAGGTCGGGGTCGCCCCCGCCGACGAAAAACAGATGTCCGAGCAGGTGGCCACGGGCGTCAATGCGGGCGCGGCTCCCTACTAGGGTGCGGAAACGATAGTCGGGCCCGAGCAGCGCCAGGGCAGCGGCGGTGGTGAAGAGCTTGGTCACCGACGCCGGGGTGAAGTAGCGCCCGCTGTTCAACGAGTAGACCGACCGGCCGCGCGCTGGCGAGTAGACCTCAATCCCCCAGAAGGCCCGCGCCGCCTCGCCTTCGTTGACGATGGCGTTGAGCCGCTCCGCCAGCGCCGCTTCGCTGGCCTCCTGCGCCCGCGCGGGAGCGACCAGCCCGAGCAAAAGGACAAAAACCGAAAAGCGAAGAGCGAAAACCGCGAAGGCCCGGCCGATTTTCGTTTTTCGGTTTTCGATTTTCGGCGTCCTTTTCTGCAGCGAGCTTCCGCGCCAAGTCTTTGGCGCTTCCCTTCTGTTGTCATTCCGAGCCCTTGCATGCCATGGCGGCGAGGAATCTGCTTCTCAAGTCGACCGCGGCCCTAACAGGCCAGCTTGCGCGCCAGGTCTTTGGCGAAATAGGTCAAGATGATCTGCGCCCCGGCGCGGCGGATGGCGGTGACGGTTTCGACCATAGTGCGCTCGCCGTCGAGCCAGCCCAGCCGCGCTGCCGCCTGAATCATGGCGTACTCGCCGCTCACCTGGTAGGCGGCCACCGGTACGTTGAAGGTGTCGCGCACCTGGCAGATGACGTCGAGGTAGGGCAGGGCCGGCTTGACCATAATCATGTCGGCGCCCTCTTCGATGTCGAGCGCCACTTCGCGCAGCGCCTCGCGGGCGTTGGCCGGATCCATCGGGTAGCCGCGCCGGTCGCCGAACTGCGGCGCCGACTGCGCCGCTTCGCGGAACGGCCCGTAGAACGCTGAGGCGTACTTGGCGGCGTAGGCCAGGATGGGGAGGTGCTCGAAGCCGTGGGCGTCGAGCCCCTGGCGGATGGCGGCCACGCGCCCGTCCATCATGTCGGAGGGCGCGACGATGTCGGCGCCGGCGCGTGCCTGGCTGAGCGCCGTCTTGGCCAGCAGCTCGAGCGAGGGGTCGTTGGCCACTTCGCCGCCCTCGACTTTGCCGCAGTGGCCGTGGCTGGTGTATTCGCACAGGCAGACGTCGGTGATGACGAGCAGCTCGGGTATTTCTTTCTTCAGCGCGCGCGCGGCCCGCTGGATGATGCCGTCGTCGGCGTAGGCGCCCGAGCCCAGCTCGTCCTTCGCTTCCGGGAGCCCGAAGAGGATGACGCCCGGAAGGCCGAGCTGGCGCACCTCGCGGCACTCCTTGACCAGCTCGTCCACCGAGAGGTGGAAGGCGCCCGGCATCGAGCCGA
>JACPRL010000092.1 GCA_016189965.1 Acidobacteriota bacterium
CGTGGCGGCCTTTGCCACGGGCATCAGCCCCGGGCCGGCCAACGAAGCCGCCCAGGTGCTGACCTTCAACGTAACGAACAACAACAACGCCCTCTTCTCCGCCCAGCCCGACATAGATGAGGTCACGGGCAACCTGACCTACACCTCCGCGCTCAACGCCAATGGCCTGGCCACGGTCAGCGTGATCCTGATGGATGACGGCAGCACCGCCAACGGCGGCGTCGACACCAGCGCGGCCCAGATGTTCATCATCAACGTCACCCCGGTGAACGATGCCCCCGTAGCCGCGAACGATATATTCACCGCTTCGCAGGACACTCCGCTCAACGTTGCTGCCCCCGGTGTGCTCGTCAACGACAACGACGCCGACGGCGACCCCCTGATGGTCGACCTGACCTCCGTCACCATGCCCGCCAACGGCACCCTGATGATGAACGCCGACGGCTCCTTCACCTACACCCCCAACACCGGCTTCACCGGCCCGGACAGCTTCATGTATGAAGCCACCGACGGCACCGCCAACTCCGCCGCCGCCACCGTCACCATCAACGTCTTCGCCAACCAGCCCCCCACTGCTGTGGACGACACCGGGATGATGAATGAGGACGGCGCGCCCCTCACCATCCTGGTGCTGGCCAACGACTCCGACCCCGAGAATGACCCGCTGATGGTGACGGCAGTGACGCAGCCGGCCAACGGCATGGCGACCTTCACCGCCAACGACGTCACCTACACCCCCAACCCCGACTTCAACGGCATGGACATGTTCACCTACGACGTCTCGGACGGCATCAGCACCTCGACCGCCAACGTGACGGTCACGGTCAACCCGGTCAACGACGCCCCGCTCTTCACCGCCGGGCCTGACCAGACCGTGCTGGAAGACTCCGGGGCGCAGACGGTCGCCGGCTGGGCCACCGGCATCGCTCCCGGCCCGCCCACCGCCACCGATGAGGCCGGGCAGACCCTGACCTTCAACGTCACCAACAGCAACAACGCCCTGTTCTCTGTCCAGCCCGATGTGGACGAGGCCACCGGCAACCTGACCTACACCCCGGCGGCCAACGCCTTCGGCTCCGCCACCGTCACCGTCGTCCTGATGGATGACGGCGGCACGGCCAACGGCGGGGTCGACACCAGCGCGGCGCAGATGTTCATGATCAATGTCACCGGCGTGAACGACGAGCCCAGCTTCACCGCTGGGCCCAATCAGACCGCGCTTGCCAGCTCCGGCGCTCAGTCGGTGAGCGGCTGGGCCACCGCCATCAGCGCCGGCCCGGCCAATGAGAGCGGGCAGACGCTGACCTTCAACGTGACCAACACCAACAACGCGCTCTTCTCCGCCCAGCCGGCCGTCAGCTCGACCGGCACGCTCACCTTCACCCCGGCCGCCCCGCCCACCAGCGGCGTGGCCACCGTCTCGGTCACCCTGATGGACAACGGCGGCACGGCCAACGGCGGCGATGACACCAGCGCCACGTCAATGTTCACCATCACCGTCAACGACTTTGCGCTGACGGGCAACTGCACCAGCGGTAGCCCGCCCTGCACCGGCACCACCACCGCCACCATCAACGCCGGGCAGTCGGTGATGTTTGACATCAACGCCACCGCCATGCAGTCGGCGGTGATGCAGACGGTTGACTTCTCCTGCGCCAACCTGCCCTTCGGCGCCGCCTGCAACTTCTCCCCCGCGTCGCTCTCCAACGTCCCGCTGTCGCCGGGCACCACCGTCATGCTGACCGTCACCACCACGGCGCCGACGCCGGGGGCCTTCTTCGGGCAGGCCGCGCCCTTGCGACCGTGGCCGGCGCCGCTCTACGCCTTCTGGCTGTCTATCCCGGGCCTGGCGGCCTTCGGCTTGGTGCTCGCCGGGCGCTCGAGTAACAAGCGCGGCGTGGGCGCGCTCTGTCTGCTGGCCCTGCTGCTGTTGATGGCGGGGCTGCTCGGGGCCTGCGGCAACGCGGCGCCGACCGACATGGCGATGCCGGGGACGCCCACCGGTCCCAACACCATCACCATCACCGCCACCGCCGGCTCGTCCATGCGCACCGTCGACGTCGTCGTCACCGTGCAATAGGGAGGATCGGGAGGACTTTCTCTTTCTTCGAATAACAGCGGCGGGTATCGCGTCCGCGACTGGAGGGCTACGAACAATGAGGAAACAGCTGTTGCTTCTCCTCGGGCTCTTGTTGTTGGCGGCGCCCGCCCGGGCGCAGGATGACTATCCCCGCGGAGAAGTTTTCCTCGGCTACTCCTATGCCAATCTCGACGTCATCGTCGACCGCCTCCACGCCGGCGGCTTTGAAATCAGCGGCACCGGCAATCCGCACCCGAATATCGGCCTCGAGGGCGATCTCAGCGGGCACTTCGGCAGCCTGGGCGGCGTCCACTTCCAAAACTGGCTCTTCCTGGCCGGTCCGCGCCTCGCCGGCCGCTACGAGCGCGTCACCCCCTTCGCGCACGCCCTCTTCGGCGCCAACCACTTCCGCATCGCCGGGGAATCCTCCACCGATTTTGCCATGGCCTGGGGCGGCGGCCTCGACGTCAACGTCAGCCATCACGCTGCCCTCCGCGTCGTCCAGGCCGACTACGTCTACGTCCGCTTCAGCGAGGCCGGCGCCAGCGCCAACTCCCACAACCTCCGCCTCTCCTTCGGCGTCACCTTCCGCTGGGGGCACTAGTCGCGCACACGCTGCTCCCCCCGGTCCCGGGCTCGCCGATTCTTCTTGCCTCCCTCCGATTCGCAGGACTATTCTGGTTGCTGCCCCAGGCAGCCCCAGACCCAACAGGGAACGTGGTTTCTGTCAGCCCAATCCTCGGTTCGCTCCCGCCCTTCTTGAGGTGTCCGGTCTTCGCTCACGGGCCGTTCGCTGAAACCACGAGGCGAGACAACCAATGAGAAGGAAACTCCTCTGCGCCACCCGCCTGTGTCTGCCATCGCTTCGATGGCTCGGTTTGCTTTTCTTGGCCGCGGTGGCGGCCTTGGCCTCTTTTTCTCCTTCGAACCGGCTGCCCCTTCGGCCGCTTGAGCCCGCGGCGGCCGCACCCGTGCCGGCCGGTGCTCGCCCGGAGCGTCTGGTTTCAAAGGCGCCGCGGAAGCCGCACGTGGAGCTCCTCAAGCACCCCAAACTCAGCAGTCCGCTGGCCGCTTTGGCTCGCGCCGTGCCCCAGCAGACCACTCCGCCGCCCCCCGGCCAGCCGCCCCGCCCGCCTGTTGGCTTCGTGCGTGACTGGCTGCCCAAGACCGTCCGCGATGCCGTCGAGACCGGCGTGATGCACTTGAGCGACGATGGCTTCGTGCGCGCCTACATTTTCTTGGAGGAAATCAGCGGCGAGAACCTGCAGGCCTTGCAAGCCGCCGGCGCCGTGCTTGAGTTGCACGACAACCACCGCCGCCTCGTCCAGGCCCGCCTGCCGGCCGACCGCCTGGAAGCCGTCGCGGCGCTGCCCTTCGTCACCTCCGTCCGCTTGCCCGAATACGCGGTGACCAACACCGGTTCGGTCACCAGCCAGGGCGATGCCATCCACAACGCCGACGATGTGCGCACTATGTTCGGCGTGGATGGAACCGGCGTGACCGTCGGCGTCATCTCCGACGGCATCGCCGGCATCTTCGCCACCGGCTGCACCACCTGCGCCGGCATTACCGGCGGGCCCATCTCCACTGGCAACCTGCCCGATTCCACCGGCACGCGCAACGCCAGCGGCGTCCTCACCTCCTCGAGCGGCGGCCTCATCGCGCAATCCTTCCGCGCTGACGGCGACCTCGAAGGGGGTCTCGGCGGTGGCGTCGGTGCCGAAGGCACCGCCATCCTGGAAATCGTCCACGACCTCGCCCCCGGCGCCCAGTTGCGTTTCGCCAATTTCAATACCGACGCCGAGTTCAACCAGGCGGTGAACTTCCTGGCCGCCAACTCCGACGTGGTGATTGACGACATCACCTTCCTCGGCGACGCCTACGACGGCACCAGCTCGGTTTCCTCGAACACCGCCGCTGCCCTCAACAACAACGCCAACCCCCTCCGCGCCTACTTCACCTCCGTCGGCAACCAGGCCCGCCGCCACTACCAGGAGCCGTTTCTTGATTCCGGGATGGACGGCGCCGCCTTCACCGGCCAGCCCGGCAACTTCCACCTCTTCACTTCCCCCGCCACCCACGGCACGGTGGATTGCCTTGGCGTCAGCCCCGATGTCGCCGATGTCATCTTCTTGTTCGACACCGCGAGCTTCGGGGGCAACTTTGCCTCCGCCGTCATCCTGCTGGTGTGGAACGACACCTTCGGGGCCTCCGAGAACGACTACGATCTCTTCCTCTTCGACCAGGCCGGGAACCTGGTCGCCGCCAGTACCGATCCCCAGGACGGCAATGACAACCCGCTCGAAGCCATCGGCTTCACCAACACCACCGGCAACGACCAGTTCTTCTCCATCGTCGTCCAGAACGTCAACAACGCCGCCGCCCCGGTCGAATTCGATATGTTCATCCTGCACACCGCCGGCACCGTCATCTTCAACACCGCCGCCTGCCCTTCCGCCACCCGCACCAACCACAACTTCAACACCGTGTTCAGCAGTGTCGGCGCGCAGTCCGACGCCGGCGGCACACCCGCCAGCGTGCTCTCCATCGGCGCCATCGCCGCCTCCGATCCGGGCAACGACGACATCGAGCTCTTCAGCAGCAACGGACCCACCAACGACGGCCGGCTCAAGCCCGAGGCCAGCGGGATTGACGGCGTCTCCGTCACCGGCGCCGGCGGCTTTCCCAGCACTTTCTTCGGCACTTCGGCCTCCGCGCCCCACGGCGCCGGCATCGCCGCGCTGCTGTTGCAGATGGCGCCTTGCCTGCGCGACGCCGCCCCCGGCGCTCTCGCCGACCCCGCTGCCCGGCAGACTCTCTCCAACCTCATCACTGCCAACTCCATCGACCTCGGCGTCCCGGGCGCGGACAACGTCTTCGGTTTCGGCCGCATGGACGCCCTGGCCTCGGCCTTGCCCACTCTCCCCACGGCCAACGCCGGCCCCGACCAACTGGTGGCCGGCAACACCGCCACTGGCCGCAACGTCACCATGAACGGCAGCGGCTCGAGCGACCCCACCGGCTGCCCGCTCACCTTCAACTGGAGCGGCGATTGCGGCGCCGCCACGGGCGTCAACGCCGTCCTCACCTGTCCCTTCGGCACGAACGACGTCGACCTGCGCGTCACCAACAACGGCGTCACGCTGGTGGGGCCGGACAGCCTGACCGTCACCGTGACCGACTTCGCCGTCGCCGTCACCCCCCCGAGCGTCACCGTCACTGCCGGCCAGAACGCTGTCTACACCGTGAACCTGACCCCGCTCATCGGCGACTACATGGAGCCGGTCGCCTTGTCCTGCGCCAATCTGCCCCGCGGCGCCTCCTGTTCGTTCGCTCCCGCTTCGGCCACGCCGGGCGTGTTCGGCGGCGGCGGGACCAGCTCGACCCTCACCGTGTCCACCACGGCGCGCCCGACTTCGCTCGCCCTGCCGCATCCCGCGGCGGCGCCGCTCTACGCCCTCGGGTTCGCGCTTCCCTTGGCCGCTCTCCTCGGCCGGAGACGGAGTCCGCGCTGGCGGCGGTGGACCTTGCTGGTCGTACTGCTCAGCTTCGTTGTGCTGCAGATGGCGTGTGGCGGCGGTGGCGGAGCCGCTCCGGCTCCGGCTCCTCGCGGCACGCCGGCCGGCACGCACACCTTCACCATCACCGGCACGAACGGAAGCCTGCAGCATTCGGTAACCGCCACCCTGGTGGTGAACTAGGCCGAGTGACTAGAACCCGTTTCAAAACCCTAAATCCCCGCGGGAAGAGGGCACGCCTCGAAACCATTAAGGCGTAGCCACCAAGACACGAAGGCACACAGATAACCACGGTTTCCAGGACATCATTATTCCTTGTGTCTTTGTGCCTTAGTGGCTAAAACAGCCGTTCCTGCTCTCGGATGGTGCCGAAGGTGCCGACGTTGGCAACAGTGAAGGTGAAGCGGAACTCGTTCTGGCTGCGCAACGGCCCCAGCCCCAGCCGGCGATAAGAGAACGCCACGCCGCAGCAATCCCAGTTGTAGCTGGTCTGGACGACCGTGTTGGGCAGAAAGTCGCGCTTGGCGTCCCACGTGATCGCAAAGGCGGAATTGAACCCTTGCCGGTTCAGCGCCCCGTAGCTCGCCAGCAGGCGCACCTGGTTCGAGCGCGGCTGCAGCACTTCGCGGTTGCGCGTGGTGAAGTGCGAAACGCTGAAGCGAATCAGCTCCGTCAACCGCGTCGTAACGCTCAGCCGCGTGTTGGCGATGCGGTGCCGCTCGGTGTCGTAGTCCACGCGGAAGTCGGTGTCGTAGCGCTCGCCCGGCGTCACCTTGACAGTGGAGACGATGGGCGAGAAACGCCGCAGCCCGTCGGCGAAGGCAAAGGGCGTCAGCGAGCTCAGCGCCTCGAGCACGTTCCGCCTCTCCGGCCGCAACGCTCCGCCGAAGTCATGGTTGAAGTAATACTTCTGGCTCACCCGCCAGCTCACCAGCTCTTCCGCCTGTCCCGCTTCGTCGCGCTCGCGCCGGTAGAGGCGCTGTGTGACGCTGTATTCGATTTCGTGGGTGTCGGTGAGGATGTCGTGGTCGTCGAAGCGCAGGAACTCCTCGAACGACCGCACCCCGTTCACGTAGCGGTAGGTCACCTCCGGCTCGATGACGTGCTTGTAGTGGTGCGCCGGCCGCTCGAAAATGCGCGCCAGCGCCGGAAAGCGCAAATTGAGGCTCACCTCTTCCGTGATGCGGCGCAGCGGTCGGTTCAGCACCAGCTTGCCGCCGGGCTGCGAGGGATCGTCCACCACCCGGCTGCTGTAGCGCGAGGCGCGCACGCCGAAAGTTGGCGTGAGCCAGAAGTAACCCAGGCGCAATGGCACCGTGACGCGCGGGTAGAGCTCAAAGCGCTGCACCAATTGCGGCGTCTTGAAGCGCGGCTCGTCCCGCCGGTACCCCCCGGCATAGGAATCGAAGCGGAAGTAGATGTTGTGCTCGCCGAACCACGGCAGCCGCCGCGCCCGCGTCCCGAACTCGAACGCCGGCGCCGCCAGCAGCGTCACCGAGGTTTCCGGCTCCGGCCGGAAGAAGTTCTGGTAGCGGTGGAAAAACCCGTTGAAGTAGAAGGTATCGGGGTTGTTGGTGATGAAAGCGTCGGCGTGCACTTCTGACCGCACGGCTTCGTTGAAGGTGGGCGCGAAGCCCAGGCGGAAGCGGAAGGAGCTCAGGTGGTTCAGGTCGGCCACGGCGCGGAAGCCGTGCGGGAGTTGGCTGGTGGCGAACACGGTGGCCGACTGGCCGCTCTGATCGACCCCGATGCCGCGGTCGCGCTCGAGCGTCCGGCGCAGCTTGGTCGCCTCGGCGCCGAAGTAGCGCGCTTCGATGACCGTCGTCGTGGTGGGCAGGGCGCGGAAGTCGGCGCTCTGCGTCCAGCCGCCCTGGTTGAAGAACTGCGCGCCGACGGTGAGATCAGCGTGTGGATTGAGAGCCCAGAAGTAAGCATCCCCGATCGTCGTTCCGCGCAGCGAATCGTTCCCGATGCTCGGCCAGAGGAATCCCGACTGCCGCGGCCGGTCGGCTATGGAAATCGCGGCGTAAGGTGAATAGAGGATCGGCACGCCGCCCAGCAGGAACGCCGAGCGGTAGAGCCGCACGTCGTCGCCGGGGCGGATGCGGGCGCGGGCGGCAGTCAGGCGCCACTTGGGCCGGCCGGGCCGGCAGTTCGTCACCCAGCCGCGCTCCACTAGGTAGCTGCCGTCGCGGTGCCGCTCGACGCGCTCCGCTTTGAAGTAGAACGGGTTGGTCGTGACCAGGTAGTCCGTGGTCGCCCGCGGTGGCACGCCCACGGTTCCTTCCACCTGCAGAAACACGCCCTCGCCTGTCGCCAGGTTGTAGTGGGCTTCGCTTGCTTCCAGGCGGTCGTCCTCCCGCTCGAAAACCACCTGGCCGCGGGCCTCGACGATGCGCGTCTTCTCGTTGTAGGTGATTTCGTCCGCCGTCAGCGTCGTCCCCCGGTAGCGGACTTCCACGTGCCCGCGCAGGATGTAGAGGTCGCCCACCTTCTGCTGCGTATCAGCCAGGATCTCCACAATGTCCGCCCCTGGCGGCGGCGCGGCCGGCTGCTGCGCCTCGAGCGGCCCCGGCCGCACCAGCAAGCAAAAGACCAGTAGAAGGGAAGTGAGCGCCGCGAGCCGCTTCATCGAGGTTTGTGTTCGACCGAGTCCGCAACCGGAGAAAAGGAGCGCCAAGCTAACACGCCGCGGCGCTGCCCGGCAAGCGGAAAGGCGCCCTCCGCTGGCCTAGAACTCCACTCGCGCTCCGGCGCGGAAAGTGAGCTTGAGCGCCGGGAAGCCCACCACCTCCATGTAGTCGTGGTTGAGCAGGTTCTCGACCACGCCGAAGTAGCTGACGCGGTAGCTGGCGCGATAGGTCCACGCCAGGTCCCACCGCGTGTAGCCCTGGCTTGACGTCACCGGTGGAACGAGCGCCGAAAAATCACTGTCGGTGCGGCGGCCGACGAACACGGTGGTGGAAATCACGCTCAGCCGCCCCCAGTCCCAGAAAATCAGCAGCGAGCCCGAGTGGCGCGGCCGGCGCAGCAGCGGCCGGCCGACGCCGGTGGCGGGATCACTGCGGCGCGCCCCACAGAGAGAGACGACCTCTTCCAGCGGCGTGCAGTCAATCCGCACCACCTGGGAATCAACGAACGTGTAGGTGCCGAGGCCGCGCAGGCCCCAGCCGGGCGCCAGCTCCAGCGCCACCTCGGCACCCTTGGCCTTGACGCGCGTTACGTTGAAGAACGAGCCTTCAAAGGAGGGAAAGAAGCTCACGGTTTGGAAAGCGATCAGGTCGCGGAAGCGGTTGTCGAACGCGTTCACCTCCAGCTTGCCGCGCTCTTGCCAGAAGCGCTGCTCGATTCCGACGTCGAAGCTCCGCACGCGCTCGGGCGCCAGGTTCGGGTTGCCGCGGAAGAAGGGCGATGGGCTGAAGGATTCAATCAGCGTCGGCTCCTTGATGCCCAGGCCGAAGTTGAACTTGAGCTTCGTCGAGCCGAGGTAGCTCCCGCCGAGCCGCGCTAGGTAGGCGACGGAGCTGCGCGGCACCACCGAAGTTCCGAAGCTTTCGTTGTCCTCCACCCGTACCCCGTTCGTCAGGAACAGGCGGCTCCAGAGCACCTGGTGCTGTGCCACCCAGCCGAAGTTGTCTCGCTCGGCTTCGGCCGGCACTTGGCCGAAGAGCCGATCGCCAAACGCGCCCTGCTCGCGGTCCCAGTCGAAGGCGAAGGTCAGAAAGTGTTGTCCCGTACTGCGGCCCGCCTGACCCAGTTGCCAGTCGCTCTGGTAGCTCAGCCGGTGGCGGCGGTTGTCGTTCAAGAAGTCAAATGGAAAATCGAAGAAGGGGAAGGGTGCCCTGCGCCCCTCGAATTCCGGCACGAAGGGAGGATCGGCGAACAGGTTGCGCGAAACCTGGCGGGACTTGGCAAACGAGTACGTCAGCCGCTGCTGCCAGAACGACGCCGTCTGGTTGGTCAGTGCGAATCCGGCGTCGGCGTCGCGCCGGCGCAGGAAGGCGTCGCTGTCGGGACGGCCGAACGCCGTCTGCCCGGGCGTGCCCACGCGGCCCAGCTCGCCCCGCGCGATGAGCCTTATCCAGGTGTTCTCCGCCAGCGCCGCGCCCAGGTTGGCCGAGAGCGTGGTGTTGTGGAAGGTGTTGTTCGGCTCGCGGTTGTCGGTCGAGAGCCGCGCCCACTGCAAGGAATAGTCGAAGCGGCCGAGCTCGCCGGCGAGGCCGCCGCGGCCACGCCAAGTGTCGTTGTTGCCCGCCTCGAAGCCGAGCTGGAACTGCGGCCGAGGCGTTTCCGCCCGGCCGCGCCGCGTGAACAGTTGCACCACGCTGGTCATCGCATCGGAGCCGAAGAGCGCCGACTGCGGCCCGCGTACGACTTCGATGCGCTCCAGGTTCTCCGCCGTCAGGTTGGTGAAGTCGAAGAAGCCGCCGGGCTCGTTGAGCACGATGCCGTCGAGCAGCACTTTGTTGTGGTCGCTTTCGCCGCCGCGCACAAAGAGAGCCGTTTGCGTTCCCAGGCCGCCGGTGCGCGCCACCGTCGCGCCCGGCAGCGCGCGCAGCAGGTCGCTGGCCGGCCAGGCAAGGCGGTCTTCGATTTCTTTCTGGTGAAGGACGCTGGTGCTGGCGCCGAGCTGCGGCGTAGGCGCTTCCGTGCGCGTCGCCGTCACGACCACCTGCTCGCGCACGGGCGCCAGCCTCAGCACCAGCTCCAGGTGGTCGCCAGTTTGCGCAGCAACGCGGTGCGGTTTGAAACCCAGTAGCTCTGCGACGACCGTGTACCCCACTCGTTGGAGGCCGGTGAACGCGAAGCGCCCTTGCACGTCGGTGCGTGCGCGGGCGACCTCTGCGCCTCCGCTGTCGAGCAGGCGCACGGTGACGCGCGGCAGGGCGTCGCGGTTGGGGTCGAGCACAACTCCGCGGATGGCGTCAGAGTCTTGCGAGAGAAGCTGAAGGGGCGCGAATCCCAGAAGACTGACTAGCAGACAAACGGTCAGGCGGACGGTCATGGCGTTTTCCTCCTCCCCGGCGAAGGGGCAACGCGAAACGGCTCAGACCGGTCTCCTGGCTCGATGGCTCTTGGGGCGCGGCGCCTTCCCGTCCCGACGTGTCGGGGCAGTGGCTCAAGAACATGAGCGGTGCCATCTCACAGTCGCGCGGCGGCTCAGGTGTCTCACCTGATTCCCGTGCATCCGAACCGTGCGGTCGATTCAAAAGTCTTTCAAACAAAGTTCGATCCCTTCCCATCTCAACTTTTTGTCAGTGGCGATTCACCTCCGGCGGTGTCTCCACCCCGCAGCACGACGCGCGGGCGGCCGCTTTCGGGGTGGAGGAAGACGTCGAGTTCGGTCTCAAACACCTGTTCGAGCAGCTCGCGCTCGAAGACTTCGCCGGGCGGCCCGGTGCGCAGCAGGCGGCCCTGGTGGAGCAGGAGCACGGTGTCGGCGAATTCGGCGGCCAGGTTGAGCTCATGCGTCACCAGGGCGACGCCGTAGCGTTCGCGCTGCGCCAGCCGCCCGACCAGCCGCAGCAGCTCGGCCTGGAAACCGATGTCGAGGTGGAGCGTGGGTTCGTCGAGCAGCAGCAGCTCGGGCTGCTGCGCGAGCGCCCGCGCCAGAATCACCCGCTGCTTTTCGCCGCCGGAAAGCTCTTGCACCAAACGGTAGGCCAGGTGCGACGTCCGCGTCGTAGCCAGCGCCGCGCGTGCCACTGCGAGGTCGGCCTCGGTTTCAAAGCCCAGCGTGCCCAACCGCGCGTGCCGCCCTTGCAGCACGAAGGGCAGGACGCGGATAGGGAAGAGCAGCGGGCTTTCCTGCTGCACCAGGGCGATGCGCCGCGCACGCTCGCGCAGATTCAGGGAGCGAACCGGCCGCCCGTCGAGCAGCACCGCGCCGGCGTCCGGCTCCAGGAGTCCCGCCAGCAGGTAGAGCAAGGTGGACTTGCCGGAGGCGTTCGGCCCCACGATGGCCAGCAGCTCGCCCCGACGCAGCGTGAAGTTCACCGGCTGCAAGCGGAAGTGCGCGTAGCTGAAGGCTGCCTGCCGCACTTCGACCAGCGCTGTGGCCCGCTCGCTCATTGCGTGCCTCCGCCGGCGCCCGGTGCGGCCATGCGCTCGACCATCTGCGAGCGCAAGAGGTAAATGAAGAGCGGCGCGCCTACCACCGCCGTCACCGCCCCCACCGGCAGTTCGGTCGGAGCGAGCACGATGCGGGCCAGCGTGTCGGCCGTCACCAGCACGATGGCGCCGGTGAGCGCGGTTGTCGGCACCAGCAGCCGGTAGTCGCCGCCGAACACCAACCGCACCAGGTGCGGCACCAGCAGCCCCACGTAGCCGATGGCGCCGCTTACCGAGACCGCCAGTCCCGTGGCCAGCGAAGCCGCCAGGTAGACGAGCATCTTGGTGCGCTGGACGTTGACGCCGAGCGCTTGTGCTTCCTGCTCCCCGCTGAGCAGGAGGTTCAGGTCACCCGCGGCGTAGTAGACCCCGCCCAGCGCCAGCAGGACGCCCAGCCCCAGCCAGTGGGCATTCACCGCCGCCGGGCTGCTCAGGTCGCCCATCAGCCAGAAGGCGGCGCCGCGCAGCTCGCGTCCGGAAAGAAAGTTCAGCACAAAAATGATAACGGCAGAGAGAAAGGAAGCCGTGACGATGCCGGCCAGCAACAGCAGGTACGGGGAGAGCTCCGAGCCGCGCCGGCCGAGAAAATAGACCACGGCGATGGTGAGCGTGGCGCCGGCAAAGGCGGCCAGCGGCGTGGCGACGGCGAAGCGCGCCGCCAGCGCCAGCGAGAGAATCGCGCCCAGCGCGGCGCCGCTCGAGACCCCCAGCACGTAGGGATCGGCGAGCGGATTGCGCAGCAGCGCCTGGTAACCCGCGCCGGCCACGCCCAGCGCGGCTCCCACAATCATCGCCAGCAGGATGCGCGGCAGCCGCACCTCGAGAATGATGACGCGGTGCTCGGTGGGCAGTGTGTTCGGTGCGCCCGTCAGCCCCTCCCACAGCGCCGCGCCCACTTCCGGCACGGGAATGGAGGCCGCGCCCAGCGCCAGCGCCACGAAGCTCAAGACGAACAGTACGCCCGCCAGCAGCAGGCAGACGCGCACGACTTCGCCGCGGCTCAGGACGCCGGCCGTCACTTCTGCGCCGCCTCCTTTCGGGAAAACGTCTCCGGGTGCAGCGCGCGCGCCAGCTCTTCCACCACGTCAACGATGCGCGGGCCGGGTCGCAGCGCCGCTTCATCGAGCCATACGACGCGCTTCTCGCGCACCGCCCGCAGCGTCTGCCAGGGCGGCCGCGCGGCCAGCTCGCGGAAGCGCGCCTCGAGGCTGTGGCTGTAGGCGAACACCAGATAATCCGGGTCGCTCTCGACCAGCGTCTCCAGGCTCAACCGCGGCCAGTGCTCCGTGAGCCCGGCGGTGACCGACTCCGCGCCGGCATAGGCCAGCAGGTCGCTCAAAAACGTGTCCGCGCCGGCCGTGACCAGCGGCTCGAGCCAGATGACGAACAACACCCGCGGCCGCGGCGCGCTCGAGACTTGCTCTTTGAGTGCTGCCAGGCGAGCCTCGAGCCGCGCGGCGCGCTCCAATCCCGCCGGCGCCTCCAGTAGCTCTGCCAGGCGACGCATAGAAGAAAAAATCTCCGGCAGCGAAGGGGCGTGGATGCCGTAGAGCGGCAGGCCGGCGCGCTCGAGCGCCTCGACAGTTTCCCGCCGGTTGCCCGCCGTGCTGCCCAGCACCAGGTCGGGCTTGAGGGCGATGATTCGCTCCAGGCTCGGGTTGATGACGTCGCCGACTTTTGGTTTTGCCTGCGCAGCCGGCGGATAGTCGCACTGGTTGGTCACTCCCACCAGCCGCTCGCCCAGTTCCAACGCAAAGACCATCTCGGTCGCGTTGGGCGCCAGGGAGACGATGCGTTCGATGCGCAGCGGGACTTCGACGCGCCGGCCGGCGTCGTCCACCACGGTGCGCGTTTCTTCCGCCAGCGCGGGGAGAGAAGCGCAGAGGAACAGCAACGGCAGAAGGAGCTTGAGGCCGACTACGGCCCCGCTCTCAGCGGCGGCGGGCTGGTGCGCCATACACTCTCTCTCGCGAAGAGTGCCCGGCGAAGGGCCCCGGCAGGTCTCCTGACTTACGGCTCCCGTCCGTTCGGACGAGCACGGCGCCGGCCGTTCCCTTGCGGAACGCCTTCCCATCCCGACTCTTCGGGACAGTGGCTCAACCGGCGCAGCCGATTACAGTGGCGCGACCGTGGCGGATTCCCACCGCCTTCCCTTTGGCGTCTGGAGCAGGCGTTCGCTTGCTCCGCCACCACCTGGGCCCTGCCCGCCCCTTTCGCGGAGCGGGCGTCCTCTTCCGAGGACTTCGGTACGAGCGCCGAAAGTCTAGGCCAGCCGCGCAGCCGTGTCAATGACGCCGTTGGTTTGACCCCGAAACAACTGTTCAGTAGGATGCGATCATCGAATCGTCGAGGGCGTCCGGGAGGTGCCGATGAGAGAGACCTTTTCTGTTTTTCTGTTGTTGAGCTTCTGCCTGGCGCTGGCTGGCTCGGCAATCGCGCAGGCGCCGGCCTCTCCGACCGCCGGCGAGGTCGCCGCCTTGCTCCCCGTGGCGCGGCTGCAGCACGGCACCACCGCGCCGGCCGAAGCGCGCCTCCACGACGACGTCTTCTGGCGCGATTGGGTGGAGACGGAAGCGCAGGCGCGGGCGCGGCTGGCGCTGCTCGACGGCTCGCAGATCAACATCGGCTCCGGCGCGCGTTTGCAGGTAGTGCGGCACGAGGAGGCGAGCCAGCAGACCGAGGTCGAGCTGGAGTTCGGCAAAGTGCGGAATCGCGTCCGGCAGCTCACCGCACCTGACGCCCGCTTCGAGGTGCGCACCAACACCGCGGTGATCGGCGTCGTCGGCACGCACTTCTACGTCGAAGCACAGGCGGCGCTGGCGCGCGTGATCAATTTCGAAGGGCGCGTGCGGGTGCGCAACGCCGACCTGGCCGTGGCCGGCGAGGTGATTTTGGAAACGGGCGAGCTGGCTGAAATCGAGCGCGGCCAGCCGCCGCGCAAGCGCCGCGCCACGCCGCAAGAAATCCAGCAGGCGCTCGAAGACACCTTGCCCGGACTGGTGACGCGGCTGGTGCCGTCGGTGGCGCGCGTCGGCTCTTGCATCTCGGCCACTACAACGGATCAGTTCCGCGCGGCCGAAGGTCCGCTGGCGCGCCTGCCCTTCATGGAGATCCAGCCGCGCGCTTGTGCGGCGCCCGACCTGACGCCGGTGCGCATCTGCGTGCTGGCGAGCGCGGAGCCCGGCATCTATGACTACGCGCTCAAGGCGGCCGATGGCACCGAGCGTTGGGGCGCGTTTCAGGTTGAGCCGCCCGCGCCGCTCGCAGAGGCCCGCCTGGTTTATTCGCCCGAACTGCCGCCCGGCGCGACGCACTATGCCCGCGTGGTCGGGCGCGACAACCAGCCGCTCAGCGGCGTGCCGGTGCGCCTGCGGCGCGAGGGCAAGGAAGAAACGGTTCACACCGACGAGCAGGGCGGCCTAACCGTGCAGGCGCCGGAGAAGGGAACACTCGAACTGGAATTAGTGTCAGAAACGACGACCACAGCCACCGCGCCAGCGCAGGCGGCGAAGCCCGTCACCGCCGCCATCCGCGTGGTTGACCGCTTGCCCGTCGAGCCGCAACTGCCGGACTTCAGCCAGCGCGGCAGCGTGTTGAACATCCCGGGCGAAGTCCGCCGCGCCGAGCTGGGCGGACTCGAGCTGCCGGTGGCGCGCACGGTGACGCGCGCGGGCCGCGCAGTCAGCACCGTGGCCATTCCGCCGGAGGCGCCGGAGGGCCCGAGCACCTTGCAGATTGAGGATGCCGCCGGCCAGCACCGCCGTCATCCGCTCCAGGTCTACGAAGTGCTGGCGGCGCGGCTCGACCAGCATCTGCTCAGCAGCGGCGCCCAGACGCAAGGGGAATTTCTGGTCTGCGTCGGCGCGGGCGGAGAAAAACTTCGCCGGGTGCGCGCCCGCATTCAGGCCGTAGGCCCCGTGCACTTCCGCGGCAAGGGCGCGGAGGGCAAATCATTCGAGCGCACATTCCCCGTGGAGCCGAGCGGGCTGGTGCGCGTTCCCTTCGATATCCAGGCGGAGAAGGGCGCGCCGGGCGCGGGCATTCCCTTCACGCTCACCCTGCGGCTGGAAAAGGACTAGAAGTGGTCGCATAACCTGCCGGCGCCGGGGACACCCAGAGAGGGTTTCCCCGCACCCCTTCCAAGGTCGCGCTGCGCACAGCTTTTTTTCGGCACGGCTGAAGCCGTGCCCTTCCGTTTTCGTGCGTTCGTGTCTTTGTGGCGAAAGGGGTCAGCGGCGGCGGGGCCGCCGGCGCATGTGGATTTCCCGCCCGTGGTCGCGGAACTCCACGTGGTCCATCAATCCTTGAATCATGTAGAGCCCGCGGCCGCTGAAGCGTTCCAGGTTCTCCGGCAGGGTCGGGTCGGGCACTTCCATCGGGTCGAAGCCGCCTCCTTCGTCCCGCACCGTTATGGAGAACCCGTCGCGGGTGTCGCAGCGCCAACGGACTTGGACTTTCTTTTCGGGGTCGAGCTGGCTGCCGTGCTTGAGCGCGTTGTTGAGGGCTTCGCGCAGCGCCAGGCGGACTTCGTCGAGGTCGCCGCAGGGGCAGCGGCTCTGCCGGAGGGATTGGAGGACTTCACGCAGCACCGCGTCGGCGGCGGCGGGGCGGGCCGGGAAGGACCGCTCGAACTCCACCGCCGGCGCCGCGCGCGCGGCACGAGCGGGCTGTTTGCGGGCCATCAGCGTGGAGCGCCCTCCGGCGCGCCTAGCGGTTCTTCCACTGCGGCTTGCGCTTTTCCAGGATGGCGCGCAAGCCTTCCTGCGAATCCTCCAGCTTGTAGAGTTCGTTCAGGAAGAGGTGGTGGGAATGCTTGAGCGACTCCGTCAAGCTCATCCCCAGCCCTTCGTAGATGGCCTTCTTGGTCATGGCCAGCACCGGAGCCGAATGCTGCGCAATGCGCGACACCAGTTCATCCACCGTCTTCTCGAGCTGGGCTTCCGGCACCAGCTTGTTAACCAGACCAAGCTCCAGCGCCTCCTCGGCTGTAATCGGCTCCCCGGTCAGCAGCATCTCCATCGCCCGCTTGGGGCCGATGATGTAGGGGAAAGTGCTGGTGGCGAACGGCGGAAACATCCCCAGCAGCTTGATTTCCGGCTGGCTGAATTTCGCCTTGGGCGTGGCGATGACCATATCCCCGAAGGCGGCCAGTTCGCAGCCGCCGCCCAGGGCCGGGCCGTTCACCGCCACCACGATCGGCTTGCCCACGTCGAGGGAAGCGCGGAAGACGCGGGCGAAGGCGTCGAGCATCTGGAAGACGCGCTGCGTGGTGTATTCGGGCAGGTCCACGCCGCCGCAGAAGAACTTGGCGTCCTTGCCCGCCTCGATCAGCACCACTTTCACCTCCGGATGTTCGTGCAGGCTTTCGAGCGCCAGTGCCATCTCGGTGAGCATTTCGGCGTTCAGGTAGTTGTGCGGCGGGCGGTTCAGAGTAAGGTGCGCCTGCCCGTCGCGCAGCTGCCAGCGGATCAGCTTGTAGGGTTCGCGCTCTTTCTTCGGCTCGCCCCCGTAGACTTCATCGGTCAGCACTTCCACCATGGTTCACCTCGCAGGCTCGATTCTACGCTGCCTCGAAACTTACCGCCATCCCCAGCCCGCCGCTGACGCAGAGCGTCGCCAGTCCGTGGCGGGCGCCGCGACGCCGCATCTCGTGCAGCAGCGTGGTGGCGATGCGCGCCCCGCTGCAGCCGATGGGATGACCTAGGGCAATGGCGCCGCCGTTCACGTTCAGCCGCTCGGGGTTGAAGTGCAGCTCACGGTCGCAGGCCAACACCTGTGCGGCAAACGCTTCGTTCAATTCTATAAGCTCGAAGTGTTCCAGGCGAGCACGAGTTTTCTCGAGCAACCGCGCCACCGCCGGTACCGGCCCCAGGCCCATCCATCGCGGGTCCACCCCGACGGTCACCCAGGCGGCGACTCGCGCCAGGGGCCGCAGGTCTTCCTCCTGCAACTTCTTCTCGCTCACTACCACCAGCGCCGCCGCCCCGTCGGTGATCTGGCTGGCGTTGCCCGCCGTTACGCTGCCCTCCTTCTTGAAGACCGGCGGGAGCGCCGCCAGCTTTTCTTCCGAGGTGTCCGCGCGGAAGGTTTCATCCTCGGACAGGGTGCGCGTGCCTTTCTTGTCCGGGACTTCCATCGAGACGACTTCCTCGGCGAAGCGCCCGGTCTGCCAGGCGCGGGCAGCGCGCAGGTGGCTGGCGCAGGCGTAGCGGTCCTGCTCCGCCCGGCTGATGCCGTACTCTTCGGCCAGCATTTCAGCCGTTTCGCCCATCACCAGCTCGGAGAGTGGATCGAGAAAACCGTCCTTGTACATCGCGTCGGTCAGCCTCTGGTGCCCCAGACGCAATCCCCAGCGCGCGCCCTCGACCAAGTAGGGCACGCGGCTCATCGACTCCGTGCCCCCCGCCAGCACACAGTCGCCCTCTCCGGCTTGGATGCGCTCGGCGGCCAGCGCCAGCGCCTGCAGGCCGGAGGCGCAGGCTTGATTGACCGTGAACGCCGGCATGGGCGCGCCCACCACCGGCCCCAGCGCCCGCACCGCAATCTGCCGCGCCACGTTCGGCCCCCCGCCCGCCTGCCGGGCGCAGCCGAAGATGACTTCGTCCACCTGGCGAGCTTCCAAAGCGGCCCGCTCCAGTGCCGCCCGCGCCGCCACCACACCCAGATCGGCCGCGGTCAGCTCACGGAGCGCTCCGCCGAACTTTCCCATCGGCGTACGCAAGGCGCTGACGACGTAGGCAGCCGGGCTCATTTGTTTCTCTCGCCGAACATAGAATCAGACGTGGCCATTGTAGTTGTCTTGGGCGCCTCGCGGAAGTGTGCCAGGAGGTTTGGGTAGGGCCGTGGCCGAGGCGCCGCCGGCTCGGCCCTACTAGCTCTTCAGGTTGAACTGCAACGTCAGTCCGCTGACTTGCAGAACGTCGCCCTCGCGCAGCTCGTGGCGTTCGCGCAGCGGCTGGTTGTTCAGCATCACCTTGCCCGCCACCGGCGTCAGCACGTAGCCGTCGCCCTTGCGCGCGATGGCGGCGGCGACTTTGGGCTTGAACCACCCCTTTAAGCGCACCGTGGCGGTTTCGGACTTCCCGATGAGGGAGGTATGGGCCTGAAGCGTGTACTCGGATTGGTCGGTGCGCCCGGCCAACACCGTGAGCACACCCAGCTTGGGGGGCGCGGCGGGCGCGGCAGGTGCTGCTGCTGCTACCGCGGCGGGGACTCCTTTGGCGGCCTGCGCTTCCGCCATTTGCTTGGCCAGCAGCTCGCGCTGCGCTTTGGTGTCGAGGAAGACCGTGCCGCCGAGCTCGGGAATCATCTGCTCGACCGGCGAGGGCGCCGCCTCCTCGGCCGGGACGGGCTCCTCGGCTCCCGCCTGCTCGAACAGCAGCCGATGCTTGCCCACCTGGATCACGTCGCTGTTGGCGAGCATGTGGCGGGTCACGCGGCGCTCGTTGACGAACGTCCCGTTCGTGCTTCCCAGGTCTTCCAGCACGTAGTTGTTGCTTTCGCGAAAGATGCGCGCGTGGTGGCCGGAGACCGCCGGGTTGTCAATCACCACGGTGTTATCGGGCAAGCGTCCGATCTTCACTACCTGCGGCCCCATCAGGATCTCTCTCAACACCCGTTCTTCGAACTTCAGGGTCAGTTTGGTCATCGGTTTTTCCTCCGGCTATTCTCGTAAGCGGCGCCACCACCGCCGCCAGAAGCTCTCGCGGAGCACCTCGACCACCACCACGGTGATGTTGTCCACACCCCCGTTGTCGTTGGCCTCCGCCACGAGGTAGTCGCAAATCCGTTGCGGGTCGCGCAACTGCTCGACGGCGCGGCCCAGGCTGCCCTCGGCCACCATCCGCGTCAGGCCGTCGCTGCACAGCACCAGGTAGTCGCCGGGCTTCACGGGCACCTCGCTCAGCTCGACTTCGACCTTAGGCTCGCGTCCCAGCACGCGCAAGAGCACGTTCTGCTGTTGCGACTGGAGGCTTTCCGCCCGGCTGAGCAAGCCGGCGCGCACCTGCTCCTCCACTAGGGAGTGGTCGCGCGTCAGCGCCTCGAGGTTCCCGTTATGCCACAGGTAGGCGCGGCTGTCGCCCACGTGCGCCACGCTGGCGATGTTCTCTTCCAGCCACACGCTCACCAGCGTCGTCCCCATGCCGGCGCGCCCGGAGTCTTTCTGCGCCTCCGCAAAGATAGCGGTGTTGGAGTTCTCGACCGCGCGCGCCAGTTGCGCGGTGCGGGAGAGGAAACCGCGGCGCGAGCCGGCCTCCGCCGGCGCGTCGGGCTTGCCGTTGAGAATCCCGAGGATAGTCTCGATGGCCAGCTGGCTGGCCACTTCGCCCGCCGCCTCGCCTCCCATGCCGTCACAAACCACGAACAGCCCCTGCTCCAGCACGCAGAGATAGGCATCCTCGTTGATGGAGCGAACGCGCCCCTTGTCGGTTGAAGCGCCCACCCGCAGGTGCATGCGCCCCCTCTCCTTGAGGGAACGAGGCCCGTTTCGGTCGCCGACTTCCTCGCCTCCGCTGCGCCGATTCTACCTGCAAATCGAGTCCCGAAACAACCCCGACACTTCGCTTCCCGCGGCCCCGTGGTAGAGTCTCGAGGGATGAAAGGGTTGACCGACATCGCGGGCCTGCGCGTCGGCCACGCCAGCGACTTCGAGGCGCTCACCGGCTGCACGGTCATTCTTTGTCCGGCCGAAGGTACTGTGGCCGCTGTGGACGTGCGCGGCTCGGCCGTCGGCGAGCGGGAGGTGGAGACGCTGCGGCCGGGACATCTGGTCGAGCGCATCCACGCCGTGGTCCTGGCGGGCGGTAGCGCCTTCGGCCTCGACGCCGCCGCCGGCGTGATGCGCTACCTCGAAGAGCAGGGCATCGGCTTCGACGCCGGCGTGGTCCGCGTCCCCATCGTTCCCGCTGCCATCCTGTTCGATTTGGGCATCGGCAACCCACAGCGACGTCCCGACGCGGCGATGGGCTACGAGGCGGCGCAGCGCGCCACGGCAGACGCCGTGGAAGGGGGCAGCGTTGGCGCGGGCACCGGCGCCACGGTGGGCAAGCTCTTCGGCATCAAGCGGGCGACGAAGGGCGGAGTCGGCACGATGACCATCGAGTTGGCTGGCGGTGTCCAGGTCAGCGCCCTGGCCGTCGTCAACGCGTTCGGCGATGTGCGCGACCCGCGTAACGGCACTATTCTGGCCGGCGCGCGCACCGCCGACGATGCCGCCGAGTTTGCCGACACCGTGGCGCAGATGAAGCGCGGCCTGGCGCGCCAGACCTTCGGCCTCCCTGCTGTCCCCACCAGCACTACGCTGGCCGTCGTGGCCACCGACGGTCGCTTCGACCGCCTCGGCCTCGCCAAGGTGGCCGCGATGGCGCAGAACGGCGTGGCGCGGGCCATCGCGCCGGCGCACACACTGTTCGACGGCGACATCGTTTTTGCTTTGTCGGTCGGCGAGAAGCCGGCCGACGTCAACACGGTGGGAGAAACGGCGGCGGAAGCGGTGGCGGCGGCGATCGTGCGCGGCGTCGAGCAGGCCCGCAGCCTGGGGGGCGTGCCAGCGCTCGGTGATTTGAGATCGGGAAAGTAGAAAAGTTCTCGCTACTGCGACGAGGTCGCGGCCGGCTTCTTCGCTTTCTCGAGCAGTTGCTGGATGCGGGCCTCGGTGCGCTCGTAGTTGCCTTCGCCGATCGCCACGTAGACCACCTGCCCCTCGGAGTCGATCAGGTAGATGGCCGGCCAGTACTCGTTGCGATAGCGGTTCCAGGTGGCGTAATCGTTATCCAGCACCACGGGGAAGGTGATGCCCAGCTCCACGATGGCCTCGCGGACCTTCTCCGGCTCGCGCTCGAAATCGAGTTCCGGCGTGTGCACGCCGATGATGATCAGTCCCTCCGCGGCGTACTTTTCGTGCCAGGCCTTCACGTAGGGAAGCACGTTACGACAGTTGAAGCAAGCAAAGGTCCAGAACTCGACCAGCACCACCCGGCCGCGCAGCTCGTCCAGGCTCAGGGCCTTATTGCCGTCCGTGTTCAGCCAGCCCTTCTTGGGAAGCTTGGGAGCCGGATAGGGCTTGACGTCGCGCGCGTAGGCGCCCGCCACGCTGGCGCCCAACAGCAGAGCCGCCGCCAGCAGCGGCCATTGCCGCGCTCTTCGCAGGGGTCTCAACCTGTCTCTGGTGCGCATCGCCTGATTGGATGATGCCGCCGCCCTGTTGGATGCGCCCACGCCTACGCTACCGGAAGCAGGCTCGGATTGTCAAAGCGCGCGGCTTTGGCCTCGCGGCGCTTCGTGTAGAATAGCCTGCCATGCTCGAGCTGGCCTACCTCCGCGAACACACCGACAGGGTGCGGAAGGCGCTGCGGGACCGTGGCCTGCCCGACAGCGAGCTCGACGCCTTTTTGCGCATCGACGCGCAGCGCCGCCAGGCCATCACCGACGTCGAGGGGCTCAAGGCGGAGCGGAACCGCGCCAACGCCGAAATCGGCCGGCTGAAAAAAGAACGCCAGGATGCCTCGGCCTTGATGCTGCGCATGAAGGAGGTGTCCGCGCAGATCAAGCAACTCGACCAGCGCGCCGACGAACTCGACGCGCAAGTCCGCCAGTGGCTGCTCACCCTCCCCAACCTGCCCCACGAAAGCGTTCCCGTCGGCCGCTCGCCAGCGGAGAACGCCGAGGTGCGCCGCTGGGGGACGCCACCGGCCTTCGACTTCGAACCCAAGCCCCATTGGGACTCGGGCGTCTCGCTCGGCCTGCTCGACTTCGAGCGCGCCAGCAAGATGGCCGGTGCTCGCTTCGTGGTCTACACCGGTCTTGGCGCCCGCCTCGAGCGCGCGCTAGCCGATTTCATGCTCGATGTCCACGGGCGCGAGCACGGCTACCACGAAGTCCTGCCCCCCTTCGTCATCAACAGTGCCGCGCTGGTCGGCACCGGCCAGTTGCCCCGCTTCGCGGGCGACCTCTTTAAGCTCGGCGACACTGACTACTGGCTTAGCCCCACCGCCGAAGTCCAGGTCACCAACCTCTTCCGCGACCAGACCTTCCGCGCCGACGCCTTGCCGCTGAAATTCTGCGCCTGGACGGCCAACTTCCGCTCCGAGGCGGGCAGCTACGGCAAGGAGACCCGCGGCATCGTCCGTCAGCATCAGTTCCAGAAGGTCGAGCTGGTCAAGTTCGCCCGCCCCGAGCAGAGCTACGACGAGCTGGAGTCGCTCACCCAGGACGCTGAAGTGATTCTGCAAAAACTCGGCCTGCCCTATCGCGTCGTCGCGCTGTGCACCGGCGACCTCGGCTTCGCCGCCGCCAAAACCTACGACCTCGAAGTCTGGCTCCCGGGGCAGAACACCTACAAAGAGATCTCCTCCTGCTCCAACTTCGAAGCCTTCCAGGCGCGCCGCGCCGGCATCCGCTACCGCGTTCCCGGCAAGTCGCGCAGCGACTACGTCCATACGTTGAACGGCTCGGGGCTGGCCGTAGGGCGCACCTGGATGGCGGTCATCGAAAACTATCAGCAGGCCGACGGTTCGGTCGTCATCCCCGAAGCCCTGCGGCCCTACATGGGTGGGTTGGAACGCCTTGAGCCCTCGCGCGGCCTCTTCCTCGATACATTTCTCTGAGCTATCGGCCAGGCCGGGTGACGGGCCGAGGCTCGTTCTACGATTGGCGGTTCGGGCCTTTGGCTGGCCCGAACTCATGCACCGCCACAACCGTGGCTTCCGGCTCGAACTGGATGGTGGTGTGGGAAATGTTGAAGTCGTGCGCCAGCAGGGCGTTGAGCTGCTCGAGAATCTTTTCGCTCTCGCGCGTCGACATCTCGCTCACCCGCACGTGGCAGGAGAGCGCGTGCAGGTGCGCCGCCAGCGACCAGATGTGGATGTCGTGCACCTCGAGCACGCCCGGCACCTTCAGCATCGCCCGCGCCACCGTCTCGACATCGAGGCCGCGCGGGGTGCCCTCGAGCAGGATGTTGGTGGTTTCCCGGATGATGCCGGCGGAGCTCCACAAGATGGCGGCGCCGATGGCGAAGCTCAGCACGGCATCCAAGCCGTACCAGCCCGTCCGGGCCATCACCAGTGCCCCGGCGAGGATGGCGGCGTTCGAGGCGGCGTCGCCGGCGTTGTGGATGAGAACCGCGCGCAGGTTCAGGTCGCGCCGGCCGCGCCACATCGCCCAGGCGATGCCGCCGTTCACCCCGATGCCCAGCAGCGACACCCACACCAGAACGCTCGTCCGCACCGCCACTGGCGCCTGCAGGCGCTCGTAGGCTTCGTAGAAGATGTAGAGCGCCACCGCCACCAGCACCAGTGCGTTCACGAACGCCGCCAGCACCCCGCTGCGTTGGTAGCCGTAGGTGCGCCGGGGATCGGCCGGGCGGCGCTGCGCGTAGAGGGCAAAGAGCGAGAGCGACATTGAAGGCAGGTCGGTGAGGTTGTGCACCGCGTCGGTGATGAGGGCCAGCGAGCGGGCCAGGGTGCCGGCGATGAATTCCACCACTACGAAGGCTAGGTTGACTCCGAACGCCCAGCCCAGCGAACGGCTCATCCCCGGCGGCTCGTGCACGTGCATGGTGGGAAAAGTGTAGCGGACGCTACGCCCACAAGGCAAACCGGCCGGAAGCCGTTGCCTCAGCTTCGCCGCGCGCCTCAGGGCTTCAGCCCTAACAGGAAAAAGCGGGAAGACTTCAGGGCTAGGCGGAACCCTCAAGGCTCTTGGTGGGACAGGCATTCCTGCCTGTCATGCCCGCGCAGCGGGCATTCGGTCTGCGGGGCTACCTATGATCCTCTCAGGAATCAAGTCCGAGTTCGCGGGCGAGCAAGTCCGGGTCGAAGGGGCTGACGGCGAACCAGCGGCCGTCGACTTCGAAGGTAGGGACTTTCCGCTTGCCGTCGTTTTTCTCGACGATCAGCTCGGCCGCGTCCGGGTTTTCTTCAATATTGACGCCTTGGTACGGGACGCCGCGCTCATCCAGGAATCGCTTCGCGGCCCGGCAATCGGCGCACCAGGGGGCAAAGTACATTCGAATCACAACACATTACCCTCGCTGCCTAGGGTACGTGGGTCGGCTCTTCCGGCAGGCGGCCGGGGGCGAGGGCACCAGGGCCGCCGGCCTTGGCGGCGACCTGCAGACGAATCAATGCCCGTTGGAGCGCCACCTGCGCCCGCGCCAGGTCAACCTCCGGGTCGCCGATTCGTTTCAATCGTTCTTCGGCGCGCTGGCGGGCCGCCTGAGCGCGCTCGACGTCAATCTCTTCGCCGCGCTCGCCCGTTTCCGCCAGCACGATGACGCGGTGGGGGAGGACTTCGACGAAGCCCCAGAAAACTGTGAGGTAGCTCCAGTGGTTTCCTTTGCGGTAGCTGAGTTCTCCCATCTGGAGTTCGCTCAGTAGCGGCGCGTGGCCCGGCAGGATGCCCATGTAGCCATCGCGCCCCGGCACCTGTAGTTCGTGCACCTCCTCCCGCACCAGCAGGCGCTCCGGCGTGACGATTTGCAGCTCCAGGGCGGTTGGCAGCATGGGTTGCGCTCCTACACGGCCGCGCGCATCTGCTCGGCTCGCTCCAGTACCTCTTCAATCGTTCCCGCCATGTAGAAGGCCTGCTCGGGGATATCGTCGAACTCACCCTCCACGAGGCGCTTGAACCCTTGGATGGTGTCTTCGACCTTGACGTAGCGGCCCTCGATGCCGGTGAACTGCTCGGCCACGAAGAAGGGCTGGGAGAGGAACTTCTGGATTTTGCGCGCCCGCGCCACCGTCAGCTTGTCTTCCTCGCTGAGCTCCTCGATGCCCAGGATAGCGATGATGTCCTGCAGATCCTTGTAGCGCTGGAGGATGGACTTGACCGAGCGGGCGACCTGGTAGTGCTCTTCGCCCACCACGCGCGGGTCGAGGATGCGCGAGTAGGAGGCCAGTGGGTCCACGGCCGGATAGAGCCCCAGCTCGGCCACCTGGCGCGAGAGCACCAGCGTCGCGTCGAGATGCGAGAAGGTCGTCGCCGGCGCCGGGTCGGTCAGGTCGTCGGCCGGCACGTAGATGGCCTGCACGGAGGTGATGGAGCCTTTCTTGGTCGAGGTGATGCGCTCCTCGAGTTCGCCCAGCTCGGTGGAAAGGTTCGGCTGGTAGCCCACCGCCGACGGCATCCGCCCCAGCAGCGCCGACACCTCCGAGCCGGCCTGCACGAAGCGGAAGATGTTGTCAATGAACAGCAGCACGTCCATCCCCTTTTCGTCGCGGAAGTATTCTGCCACCGTGAGGCCCGTCAGGCCCACGCGCAGGCGCGCGCCGGGCGGCTCGGTCATCTGGCCGTAGACCAGCGCGGCGCGGGACTTTTCCGTGTCGCCGGGCGTGATGACGCCCGACTCCTTCATCTCCAGCCAGAGGTCGTTTCCCTCGCGCGTCCGCTCGCCTACGCCGGCGAAGACCGAGACGCCGCCGTGCTTCAGCGCCACGTTGTGAATCAGCTCCATGATGACCACGGTCTTGCCCACGCCGGCGCCGCCGAACATGCCGACTTTGCCGCCGCGCAGAAACGGTTGCAGGAGGTCAATCACCTTCACGCCGGTTTCGAACATCTCCTGCGTGGTCGACTGCTCTTCAAGCGGCGGTGCCGGCCGGTGAATCGCGTAGCGGACCTCGGAGGTGATGGGGCCCAGGTTGTCCACCGGCTCCCCAATCACGTTGATTACCCGCCCCAGCGTTGCTGCGCCTACCGGGACGGTGATGGGGCCGCCGGTGTCGTAGGCCTTCATCCCGCGCACGATGCCGTCGGTCGGCTTCATGGCCACGCAGCGCACCCGGCCTTCGCCCAGGTGCTGCTGGGCTTCGGCCACAATGTCAATCTCGACGGGGACGTCGAAGCCCTCGCTGGTGATGCGGAGGGCGTTGAAGATGGCCGGCAGCTTCTCCTCCTCAAACTGCACGTCCACCACCGGCCCGATCACCTGAATGACCTTGCCCGCTGCCTTGTACTCCCCAGGTTTCATCATTTCCTCCTACAGGGCGGCGGCGCCGCTGACAATCTCAATCAGCTCGCGGGTGATCTGCGCCTGCCGCGCTTTGTTCATCTCCAGCGTCAGCCGCTCGATCATCTCCTCGGCGTTGCCCGTCGCCGCGTCCATCGCCGTCATGCGCGCCGCTTGTTCCGCCGCCGCCGACTCCAGCAGTGCCCGGTAGACCTGCACCTCGACGTGGCGTGGCAGCAAGCGGTCGAAGAGCTCTGCGGGCGGTTGCTCGTAAATGTAGTCCACTTCGCCCGTTGGTGCCTCGCCAACCGGTGCCGCGGGCTGGGTCGGCGGCCGTTCATAGGCCTCCTTGCCGGGCACGGCCGCGCCGCCTTCGACGCGCGTGGGCAGGATGCCCTCGATGGGCAAGAGTTTTTCTGTGATCAGGCGCTGGGCGAGGATGCTCTTGAACTCGTTGTAGATCAGGTAGACGGCGTCTGTCTCCTGGCGGGTGTAGAGGTCAATCACCTGGGAGGCGATTTCTTTGGCTTGGCGGTATTCGACGGCGCGCACGAAAAGGTTGATGTGCTCGGCGGCGAGCGCCTGCCGTCGGCGGCGGAAAAAGTCCCGACCCTTCTTGCCGATAGTGATGAGTTGCGGTTCGAAGCCGTTGCGGCGCGCCTCCAGGAAGCGCTCGGCCAGGCGGATGACGTTGGTGTTGAAGGGCCCGCAGAGTCCTTTGTCGCCACTCAGCAGCAGGAGCAACACTTTTTCTTCCGGGCGCACTGCCAGCAGGGGATGGCGGCGGACTTCGGCCCGCCGGGCGAGCGAGCGCAGCACCTCGAGCATCTGGCCGGCGTAGGGGCGCGCGCTGAACACGCGCTCCTGCGCCCGGCGCAGCTTGGCCGCCGAGACCAGTTTCATCGCGCGGGTGATCTTCTGCGTGTTCTTCACCGAGCGAATCCGCCGACGGAAGTCTATGAGCGTTGGCATTGGGGATCAGTCGTAGCTAGTAACTCGTAACTCGTGACTCGTGAGAAGCACCAACGACCTGCGACCTTCGCTTCCTCATTTCGCCGAGCCCGGCGGCACCCGCCGCCGGGAGCCTCGTATTCCCCCGGGCGGCGGGGACACCCGAAGAGGGTTTCTCCCTCGGCTCCGCTCGGGACAAGCCCGCACCCCTTCCGAGGTGGTGCTGCGCGCGGCTTCTTTTTTCGGGGCTGAAGCCCCGCACTTCCAGCTCCGCCCTTCGGGGTGCGCTGGGACTCCGCGATGAGAATGAATGAGGGTTGGCATGTTTCCACCGGCCTCGCTAGGAGGCGGCGCGGGCGGCGGCGCGCTCGGTGGCGAACTTTTCTTTGAACTCTTGCAGGGCTTTTTGCATTTCGGCCCGCAACTCGTCGTCGAGCGCCTTCTTTTCGCGAATCTTGGCCAGCAGCCCGGCGTGGCTGGTGTCGAGAAAACTGTAAAGGTCGCGTTCGAAGCGCCGGCACTCGCTGACCGGCAGGTCGTCCACGTAGCCGCCGGTGCCGGCGAAGATCAGGGCAATCTGCTTCTCTACCGGCAGGGGTTGGAACTGGTCCTGCTTCAGCAGCTCGGTCAGGCGCTCGCCGCGGGAAAGCTGGGCCTGGGTGGCTTTGTCGAGCTCGGAGCCGAATTGGGCGAAGGCGGCCAGCTCGCGGTACTGCGCCAGGTCGAGCCGCAACCGGCCGGCAATCTGCTTCATGGCTTTGATCTGGGCGTTGCCGCCCACGCGGCTGACGGAGAGGCCGACGTTGATGGCGGGGCGAATGCCGCCGTGGAAGAGGTCCGTCTCGAGATAGATCTGCCCGTCGGTGATGGAGATGACGTTGGTGGGGATGTAGGCGGAGATGTCGCCCGCCTGCGTCTCGATGACCGGCAGCGCGGTCAGCGAGCCGCCGCCGAACTTCTCGCTCAGCTTGGCGGCGCGCTCGAGCAGGCGGGAGTGGAGGTAGAAGACGTCGCCGGGGAAGGCCTCGCGCCCGGGGGGACGGCGGAGGAGGAGGGAGATTTCGCGGGAGGCGGCGGCGTGCTTGGAGAGGTCGTCGTAGAAGCAGACGGCGTGCTGACCGCGGTCGCGGAAGTACTCGCCCATAGCGCAGCCGGCGTAGGGGGCGATGTACTGCATGGGGGCGGGCTCGGAGGCCGAGGCGGTGACGACGATGGAGTAGTCGAGGGCGCCATTGTCTTCCTTGCCTTTCACCACCTGGGCGACCGTCGAGCGCTTCTGGC
>JACPRL010000097.1 GCA_016189965.1 Acidobacteriota bacterium
GGGGTAATCTCGCTCGGCACGCCGATGACGATGCGGGGATGCACCAACACCTTGCGGTTGTGGGCCTTCTGGATGAAGTAGTTGAGCATGCGCTCGGTGATTTTGAAGTCAGCGATGACGCCGTTCTTCATCGGCTTGATGGCGACGATGTTGGCCGGGGTGCGCCCCAGCATCTCCTTGGCTTCCTTGCCCACGGCCACGATGTCGCCGTTGTTTTTGTTCAGGGCGACGATGGAGGGCTCGTTCACCACGATGCCCCGGCTCGCGGCGAAGACCAGCGTGTTGGCCGTGCCCAGATCAATGGCCAGATCCGACGAGAACAAACTGAAGAAGGACCGGAAGTTCATTCGTTGGTTACCTGCTTTCTCCCCGAAGACTCTCCCACTCGGCTCCCCGCCTCATTTGACGTAAATCACCTTGGTGCGCGTCACTACTTCGCCGCGCAGGTTCTGGGCCACCACGGTAATCTTGTGCGCTCCCGCCTCCGGCAGCGGCTTGGTGAAATGGCGGAAGCCGCCGTCGGGCCCCACGTAGGCCACCGGCTCGGCGTTGACCGTGACGGTGGCGCCCGGTTCGGTGCGTCCCACAATCTCGATCACCCGGCCGTGCTGCACCATGTTTTCGATCACCAGCAGCAACTGTTCGGTGGCGGGCTGGGGGGCCAGGGTGAAGCGGTTCGGGGCGCCTTCCTGGGATTGCTGGCCCTTGTCGTCGCTGGCGCTCACCGTCCAGTAGTAGTCACCGGGCTGGAAGCCGCGGGCGGAGAAGCTGGTGTCGGCGAGTTTCCGATCAATCACCGTGGTGGCAAAGAGCGGCGAGGTGGAGACGCGGAGGCGATAGCTGCGGGCTTTGGGGACCGGGTTCCACTCGAACTGGATGACTTCGCGGGCGGGGGTGGCGGTGATGATGGGCTCGAGGTTGCGCGGGCGCACCAATTGCGGCGGGGCGAGAATTTTTTCTGTGTTGATGGGGGCGGCGGGGTCGCGGTAGCTCGCCCGCTCGTAGGGCCCGATCTGGATGCTCTCCTTGCCTTTGCTGACGGTGGCGCCGCCTTCGGCCACGGTGATTTCGTGGATGTTGGCTTCGGGGTCTTGGCGCACCGCCGCCCGAGTGTTCTGCTGCATCCGCGCCACCATCTGATCCAGGCGCACCTCGGAGACCGAGCTCGCCAGCTCCCAACTGCCGGTGGAGAGGTCAACCGAGCCCGAACTAACCTGCACGGCCACTTGGGTGGAGCGGTCTTCGAGCGCGGTGTTGCGCTCGATGATGATGAGTGTGTCGGCCTTGACCGTATAGATGGTGCCGTCCAAAAACTGTACGCGGGCGGTGCCGTTGGAGCCGGTCTGGATAGTGTCGCCGGCTTCGAGCGGCATTCCGAGCGTCGCGTCCGTCCACTGCACGGCGTCGCGCTTCTTCACACGCACGCTGCCCTCCAGGTTGGTGAAGCGCGCCGAGAAGCTGCGGTTAACCGCTGTCGCTTGCTCGCCTGACCCCTTGAGCATTGCCCAGGCGCGGGAGAAAATTTCCGGATAGAGAATCGCCAGAGCGACGATGGCAACGGTCAGCACGCCGGCGGCGAGCAGGAAAACGGTGCGGTAGCTGACGGTGGTGTAGTACTCCCAGGCTGGCCGGGGGCTGGGTTTCTCCGCCATTGTCGAGAGTTCTGCGGGCCGGGACAGCAACCGCCGCCGGCCCCTCCCTGCCGCCGACAGTAGCACAGGGTGCGCGGGGATTCAATTGGCTCGCCGCGGCTTGACACGCGGGGGCGCCGCAACTAGCATTCGTGCTTCGCCCGTCGGGCGCTCGGGTGCGGGGACGCCAACCCTCTCGAGCCGCATTCCCTCGGAACGCGTAACCGGAGGGGGAGATTCTTCGTCTGAGTAGTTTCGATCGCAAGCAATCCCGTTCAAGGAGTTTCCTGATGAGGTTGACATCCAGCTCCGGGCAATCCTCGCTACGGCGGCCGGCGGTCCTGCTGCTCGCCGCGCTGCTGCTGGCACCGCAAGTGGCGCCGGCTCAGCGCTCCGATGAGCAACCAAGCCCGCCGCGCTACTTTGCCATCCGGAACGCGCGGCTGGTGCCCGTCTCGGGCCCCGTCATCGAGCGGGGCACCATCGTGCTGGCCAACGGGTTGATTGCCGCCCTCGGCCCGGAGGCGGCCATTCCGCCCGAAGCCTGGGTGATGGAGGGGGAAGGGTTGACCGTTTATCCCGGCCTGATTGACACCCTCACCAACCTGGCCCTGCCGGCGCCGCCGGCGGCGGGGGCTCCGGCCGGAGCTGAGCAGGCCATGCCACAGGCGGCGCGCCAACCCATCGCGCACGGCCCGGAGGACCGTCCCGGAACCACCTCTTGGGAGAACGCGGCCGACGAACTCAAGCCGGACGACAAGCGGCTGGAGGACTGGCGCAAAGCGGGCTTCACGTCCGTCGTCACGGTGGCGGAGCGCGGCATCTTCCCCGGCCAGGCGGCTTTCATCAACCTGGCGGGCGAGCGGGCGAACGAGATGGTGGTGAAGACGCCGGCGGCGTTGCGGGTCAACCTGACGCCGGTGGGCGGGTTCTGGAGTTTCCCCGGCTCGCTGATGGGCGTGCTGGCTTACATCAAGCAGGTTTTCATCGACGCGGACCACTACGCCGCGGCCTGGAGCCTCTATTCCGCCGAGCCGCGGGGGCGGGAGCGCCCCGGCTACGACCGCGCGCTGGCGCCGATCCGCGACGCCGTGGGCGGGGGCTGGCCGGTGCTGATGCCCGCCACCTGGGCGAAGGAGATTGAGCGGGCGCTGCGCTTGGGCGACGAGTTGGGCGTGCGCACGATTGTCTACGGCGCCCACCAGGGGTATGCCGCTGCAGACGCGCTGGCAGCCAAGAAAGTTCCGGTGCTGGTCAGCTTGAAATGGCCGGAGCGAGCGGCCGACGCCGACCCGGAAGCTGAGGAGCCGCTGCGGGTCCTGCGTTTTCGCGCGCAGGCCCCATCCACGCCGGCGGCGCTGGAGAAGGCCGGGGTCAGGTTCGCCTTCTACTCTGACGGGCTGGCGAATCCGGCCGACATCCTGAAGAACGCCCGCAAAGCCATTGAGGCGGGGTTGCCGGCTGAAGCGGCGCTGCGCGCTTTCACGTTGAGCGCGGCGGAAATCTACAGCGTGGCCGACCGGCTGGGAAGCCTGGAGCCCGGGAAGGTGGCCAATCTGGTGGTGACCGACGGCGAGCTGTTCGGCGAAAAAACCAAAGTCAAGATGGTTTTCATTGACGGCCGCAAGTACGAGGTGCGCGAGCCCGGGCGTCCGGCTGAGCCACCGGGGGTGAACCTGACCGGCCGCTGGACGCTGAGTATGCAGACGCCGCGCGGGGTGGAAGAGCGTACGGCGGAGCTCACCATGGCGGAGGACGGCACGCTCTCGGGCAGCATCACAGGCCCGCGGGGCGAGGCCAGCATTTCGAGCGGCTGGGTGAGCGGAAACAAGTTCAGCTTCACCGTGCGCTTCTCGGTGGGGCCGCGGACGCTGGAGGCGACCTACAGCGGCACGGTGGAAGGCGACAAGATGACCGGGAGCGTCACGGTGGCGCGGCAGACGGTTGAATTCACCGGAACGCGCGCTGCGCCGCCCAAGCAAGACACCGCCGGAGCCGCAAGGTAGGAGGCTGACAATGAAACGAGCGCTTGCTTCCGTTGCACTGATTGCCCTGGGGGCGCTGCTCGCGGCGTCGGCGCACGCGCAACCGGCCGACGGCGTGATTGTCATCCAGAACGCCACCATCTTTACGCTGGGGCCGCAGGGGAAGATCGAGAAAGGCTCCATCCTCATCCGCGGCGGGAAAATCGCCGCGGTGGGCCGGAACGTGCGGGTGCCAGCGGGCGCCACGGTGATTGACGCCAGCGGGATGTACGTTACTCCGGGCATCATTGACGCCCACTCCCACATCGCGGTGGACGGCGGGGTGAACGAAGGCAGCATCGCGGTCTCGGCGATGGTGGGCATCGAGGAGGTGCTCGACCCGGACGACGTTGACATCTACCGCGACCTGGCGGGCGGGGTGACGAGCGCCAACGTGCTGCACGGCAGCGCCAACCCCATCGGGGGCAAGAACGCCGTCATCAAGCTGCGCTGGGGCCGGGACGCCAAGGGGCTGCTGTTCGAGGGGGCGCCGCCGGGGATCAAGTTCGCTTTGGGGGAAAACCCGAAACGCTCGAACTTCACCCCGCCGCCGGGCGTGCCGCAGCGCTATCCGGCGACGCGCATGGGGGTGATGGACGTCATCCGGCGCGCCTTCATCGAAGCGCGCGAGTACCGCAAGCAGTGGCAGCAGTACCAGCAGCGGGTGGCGGCGGGGGAGAAGAACGTGATTCCGCCGCGGCGCGACCTGAAGCTCGAGCCACTGGTGGAAATCCTGGAGGGCAAGCGGCTGGTGCACGCGCACTGCTACCGGGCGGATGAAATTTTGCAACTCATCCGGCTGGCCGAGGAGTTCGGCTTCCGCATCGCGACGTTTCAGCACGTGCTCGAAGGCTACAAGGTGGCGAAAGAGATTGCGGCGCACGGGGCGGGGGCCTCGACGTTCTCCGACTGGTGGGCCTACAAGGTGGAAGCCTATGACGCCATCCCCTACAACGCGGCGCTGATGACCGAGCGCGGCGTGGTGGTTTCGATCAACTCCGACAGCGCCGAGGAGGCCCGGCACCTGAACCAGGAGGCGGGCAAGGCGATGAAGTGGGGCGGGCTCTCGGAGACCGAGGCGCTGAAGCTGGTGACGCTCAACCCGGCCAAGCAGCTCCGCATCGACAAGCGCGTGGGCTCGATTGAAGTGGGCAAGGACGCCGATTTGGTGCTCTACAAGGAGCACCCGCTCAGCGTCTACGCCGTGGCGCAGAAAGTGCTGATTGACGGCCGGGTGTACTTCGACCGGGAGCAGGACATCGCGCGGCGCACGGAAATCGAGAAAGAAAAGAAGGAGCTCAAAGAAAAGCTGGAAAAGAAAGAGAAGCCGAAAGAAGAACCGAAGCCGGAGGCGCCGAAAGAGAAACCGGAGGCGGCTGTCCTGCCGATGATTTTCTAGCGAGGAGACAAGGCGCGATGAGCAGACAAACAGATCCCTCACCGCCAAGGCACGCAAGGGTTCGGGATGACAATAGGGTCCGATCAGCGCGTGTAAATCCCGAAGAAGTTGCCCTCGGGGTCGGCCAGCAACGCGAA
>JACPRL010000100.1 GCA_016189965.1 Acidobacteriota bacterium
CCATTTGGGGCACGCCCAGTAGGGCAGTGTTCGTTGTAGGCGAGGGCGGCACGATACTCCACCTCACCCTGCCAACCCAATAACTGGCGTCCGAGCCCTCTTTTCCACTTCAAGCCCCCAGGCTCCCGCCTGGCGGACAAAGGAGTCAGTAGGGCAGACATTCTTGTCTGCCAGGGGCGCGAAGCGCCCCTCCCTTTGCCCCCGCCTGCTCTGTCGCCTTCGTGCCCCTGTGGTGAGAAGCGTCCAGCCTCTACTCGGAGGCGGCGGGGCGGGTTGCGGCCAGGGCCGCGCGGCGGAGCGGCTCGAAGAGCTCTTTGTAGGCGCGCGGGAGGAAGACGAGTCCTAGCAGCGCCCGCCCCAGCATAAAGGCCAGGTGCGAGGAGAGGCTATAGGCCAGTAGTTGCGACTCCTCGGCGTAGCGGTTGAAAAAGAAGATCCAGGCCGCCTGCGTCGTCCCCAGGTGCGCCACGGTGATGGGTAGCGAGGCCAGCATGAACACGATGGGAAGGAAGGCCACCAGCTCGCCCAACGGGATGTTGATGCCGAACGTTTTGACGGCGAAGAAATGGAACACCAGCGCCACCGAAAACATCACCGCGCGCAGCAGGATGACTTGGACGTAATGCTTCGCCTCGGCGCGGCGGAAGGTGCGCATGATTGACCAGGCGCGAATGCGCTCCAGCAGCGCAAACCCCGCGACGCCGCGCTTGACGTAGAACAGAAACACCAGCCAGAACAGCACAAACCCGAGCGGCACCCAGAACAGCCCCGCCGGCACGCGCCGCGCGAACACCGCCATCCCCGCCGTGGTCCACAGCGCCAGGTGCGTCAGCTCCACCAGCCAGAGAAACACCACCGTGCTCGCCAGTTGGAAGAACGGCATCCCGACCTGCCGGGTCAGGTAGTAGGCCAGCGCCCCGCGGGCCAGGTGCGTGTTCATCAGCGACACCACGTAGGTGACGGCGCGCGCCGGCAGCAGCTCGCCGTAGCGGATGGGTCCGTGGAACCAGCGCACCAGCCAGGCCAGCACCAGCGTGTCGAGCGCGAAGTAGACCATGCTGTTGGGGATCATCAGCGAGAAGAAGCCGGCGTAGTCGGCGCGCTCGAGCGCCAGCAAGAAACGAGCGAAGGGCACGCGGCGGAAAATGAAATAGAAGATGACGACGGTAATCACCGGCGGCAGCAGACGCTTCCACGCCGCCACCCGCGGCCGCCCGCCGTCTACTGTGTTTTCGTCCACGCCCGTCACTGTGCTCCTAAAAGAAAAACCGCAGGCTGAACTGCATCTGCCGAGCGCCTAGGATGCGAGTTCCGGAGCGCTCGGGCTGGAGGAAATCGTCGAGCGGGAACAGGCACCCGTCCACGCCCGCCGTGCCCGGGCAGGCGAGCCCGCTGCGCGTCCCCGTCGCGCCCGGGCGGACGAACTCGAACGCCTGGGTGTTGAAGCTGGTGAAGTGGGTGCGGTTCGCAAGGTTGAACGCATCCCAGGAAAATTCCAGCCGCTTGCCCTCGGCGAGCGGGAACTCGCGTGTGAGCCGCAGGTCGAGCGTGGCGCGGCCGCTGCGCGCGCCGCGAAAAACATTCCGGCCGAGGTGCGGCGCGCGGTAGGTGGAGGCGGGCAGACCGAAGGGGTCGGCGGAGCCGCAGGTCAGCCCGCCGTTCACGCCCATCGTTCGGCAGATGTCGGGCAAGCCGACCACCAGGGCGGACACCGGGTTGGCGTCGCGCGCCTGCCCGATGGCGCTCAGCTTCCAGCCGTGGGCAAGGGCGCGGGCGGCGCGCGATTCCAGCTCCCAGCGCGGCAGCTCCCAATGGGCGTAGAGGACGAAGCGCCGGCGGACGTCGAGGTCGGAGAGGGCATGCTCGCGCTCGAGGTCGAACGGGTCAACCGGCACCAGCGAGCTGGAGAAGGTGCCGAGGGCGGCGGGCAGGACGCCGTTGTCGGTGGCCTTCGCCAGCGTGAAATGTGCGTTCAACTGCAAGCCGCGACTGAAGCGTTTCTTGAGCTCCAGCACAATGGCGTGGTAGGAGGCGTTCACCACGCTCAGCCCGGTTTGAATCACGCCCAGGGTCGGGTCGACGCGCCGGGTATAAAGCGGCAGCGTCACGCGCTCGGTCAGCCGGCCCTGCGCGTCACCCACCGCGTAGGTGGCCGTGCCGGTGGCAGGAGCGACGTTGGTGTCCACGAAGAAGGGGAGCCGATTGGCCCGGCTGAACAAGTAGCCCGCCGAGACAACCCAATCCGGCGCTAGCCCGTACTCGACCACCAGGTCGGCTTGATGCACCAGCGGGTTGACGAAGTCGGGGGCGAGCGTCGTGATGGCGGTCCGGCTCGGGTTGAGCAGGCAGCCCGGCGGCGGTGACTCGACCACCGGTGTCGGCAAGCCCGGCGCTGGCGGCCCCAGCGGCGCCCCGGGCGGCGGAGCAAAGACGACGTTGGGGAAGTGCGGCGCCCCGCAATGCGTGGGCGGGAAGATGAAAGCCTGCTGGAAGACCCCGTTCTGAAACAAGTGGGTAAAGATGGTGCTGTTCTGCGTCCGTCCGTAGTAGATCCCGTAGCCGCTGCGAACCACCAGCCGGTCCCAGCCCCCGGGCTGCCAGGCGAGGCCCAGCCGCGGGGCGAAGTTGTTCGTGTCCGTATTGAGCCGGGCGTTCATCAGCACGGCCGGGTTGGGCCGCTGCGGCGCGGGCATCTGCTGGAGTTCGTAGCGCAAACCGAGCGTGAGCGAGAGGCCGGGCCGCAGCCGGATGCTGTCCTGGAGGAAAAAGTTCCAGTCAATGGTGCGGAAGCGGCCGCGGCCTTCGCCCGTGACGGGGTCAACGGCCTGGACGAAATCGAGGTAGCAGCGCCCGCCGTTCCGCGGGCAAGTGCCGGCGAAGTCCTGCGCGAAGTCGTTGGCGGTGCTCCAGCGGAAGATGCCGCCGCCGCGGAAGATTTGGATGACGGTGTCGCGGACGTAGTTGATGTCGGCGCCGAACTTGATGAGGTGGCGGCCGCGCACCAGGGTGAAGTTGTCCGCCCACTGCCAGCGCTGCTCGTTGGGGAAGGCGACGCGGGGCAGGAACTCGCGCATGCCGACGCGGAGAGCGCGGAAGCGGGTGAGGTCGAGCAGCGGCCCCGAGGTGTTCTGCTGCTGGAATTCGAGGTCGCGCCCGAACTGGAAGCGGACTTCGTCGAGCGTGGCGGCTGAGGGAGTGGCCTGCCAGGTGAGAGTGAGGAATTCGGCCTGCACGTCGTCGCGCCCCTGGGCTTCGGCGGCGTCGCTCACCACCGGGTCGCGCAGGATGCCGTTCGGCGAGCGCCAGCGCAGCACGTTCAGGACGGCGCTCAGCCGGTGGCGCTGATTCGGGATCCAGTCGGGCTTGAGCAGGAAAAGATTCTGGTCGCCGCGGCGCGGCCGCACCCCCAGCAGGTTGCGGACGAAGTCCATCGCCGGGGCGCACTCGGGCAGGGTGCAGGCGGCGGCGAAGTTCGGGTCGAGCGGCACGACGGTGATGGGGAAGTCGCGGCTCTGCTGGTCGTAGGTGCCGAAGAGGAAAAGTTTCCGCCGCACCAGCGGCCCGCCGAGCGCCAGGCCGAACTGCTGCCGGCGCTCCTCGGGCTTGGGCTGCCCGCGCGCTTTGGCCAGGGGGTCTTGGGCCAGGAGCGCGTCGTCGGTGAAAAAATAGAAGGCTTCGCCGTGCAGCCGCTCGCCGCCCGAGCGCGTCACCGCGTTCACCAAACCGCCCAGGGCGCGGCCGAATTCGGCCGAGTAGTTCTGCGTGATGACCTGGAACTCCCGGATGGAGGCGAGGCTGTAGCCATAGGGGAGGCGGGAGCGACCACGGCTCTCGGAGAAAAAGGCCTGGTTGTTGTCCGCGCCGTCCACCAGGTTGTTGTTGTAGAGCCCGGAGAGGCCGCGAAAGCTGATGAGCCCGCCGCCGCCATCTTCGGCCACCGCCGGGGTGAGCAGGAGGAAATCTTCCCAGCGGCGGCCGTTGGTGGGAAGCTGGCGCACGGCCAGCTCGCCGAGGATGGAGCTGACGTCGGTCTTTTCGGGCTCGAGCAAGGGCGGCTGCCCGCTGATGGTGAGCGCTTCGGTGACCACACCCACCGGCAGTTCCACGTCGAGGGTGACAGTTTGCCCCACGGCCACCTCGACGCCGGTGTGGAGGCGCGGGGCGAAGCCGAGGGCGGCGAAGCGAACTTCGTAGAGGCCGGGCGGGAGCGCGGCGGCGACGTAGCGTCCGCTGCGGGTGGTTTTCAGCACGCGCTCGGCTGCCGTCCCCAGATGGCGCAGGCACACCTCCGCCCCGACGATGACCGCTCCGGCCGGGTCGGTGACCGTCCCCTGGAGGGTGCCGGCGGCCGGCGTCTGCGCTCGCGCCGCCAGCGCCAAGAAAAAGAACAAAACAAGAGGCCGGCGCAAGCCGATGGCGCCAATGGAAAGAGCGCGGTCCTGGCGACGGGAATCAGGCACGGTCGGCTTTCCGCGGAGGGAGGCTAGTAAAGCATACGTCCTGCCGGGACGCAACCCGAGCGGGGATTCAATGAACCGGCGTGGTGTCGAGCACCTCGCGCACTTTGCGCGCCAGGGCGTCGCGGCTGAAGGGCTTCTGCAGGAAGGCGGCTCCGCCGTCGAGAATCCCCTGGCGGAGGACCACGTCATCGGTGTGCCCGGAGACGAAGAGGACTTTGATCTCCGGGCGGACCTGCGTCAGGCGCTCGGCCACCTCGCGCCCGCCCATCTGCGACATCATCACGTCGGTCACCAGCAGATCAATGCGCCCCGGATGCTGCTCGGCGAGCCACAGCGCGGCGGCGGGGTCGGAGGCCTCGAGCACGGTGTAGCCGCTCTGCTCCAGGAACTGGCGGCTCAGCTTCCGCACCCCCTCTTCGTCTTCGACCAGCAAAACGGTTTCCGAACCGCTGGGCGCTCCGGCGGCCGCTTCGGCCAGCGCTTCAGCTTCCCGCACCGCTTCCACCTGCGGCAGGTAGATCTTGAAAGTCGAGCCCTGGCCCGGCTCGCTATACACCCAGATGTAGCCGCCGTACTGCTTGACGATGCCGTAGACGGTCGCGAGCCCTAGGCCCGTCCCCTTGCCTTTCTCTTTGGTGGTGAAGAAGGGCTCGAAGATGCGGGCGCGCGTCTCGGCGTCCATGCCGACGCCCGTATCGCTGACCGCCAGCATGGCGTAGGAGCCCGGGCGGGCGCCGCGATGTTGGAGGCAGTAAGCCTCGTCCCACTCGGTGTTGCCCGTTTCCAGGATCAGCCGGCCGCCCTGCGGCATGGCGTCGCGGGCGTTGATGAGCAGGTTCATCATCACCTGCTCGAGCTGGTTGCGGTCGGCCTTGACGCGGGCGAGGTCGGGCGCCAGGCGGGTGACCAGTTCGATGTTCTCGCCGATCAGGCGTCGCAGCATCTGGTCCATGTCGGCGATCACGG
>JACPRL010000011.1 GCA_016189965.1 Acidobacteriota bacterium
GACCGGAACCTCGGGCCAGATGACGAGCGCCGGCGGCTCTTTTTCCGCCAGCGCCGCCTCGCGCGTGAGCTGCTCGAGCCGGTCGAATTCGCTGGCGTTGTTGTAGACCCAATTCGGGTCGAACTCTTCCTGCTGCGGCAGGTTGGTTTGCACCAAGATGGCGCGGGCGGTGGTGGGAACCGCCGGCAGCCGCCGCGTCCACAGCTCCGCGCCGGCCAGTACCAGCGCAATCACCAACAGGACCACGACGCGGCGTCGCGAGGGCGCAAGCCACAGCGCGGCCACCAGGGCGTTGACAAGCGCCAAAAGGAACGACACGCCGTAAATCCCGGTGTAGGCCGCGGGTTGAATCCAGCCGACGTGCGGGGCCACGGCGTAGCCCAGCAGATTCCAGGGAAAGCCGCCGACGGGCACATAGGTGCGCAGCCACTCCAGCGCCACCCAAAGAAAGGGCGCGAGCCACAAGGCGTGGAGCTGCCAGCGCCGGGCCAGCTCTCCGAGACTCAGCGTGACCGCGCCAAAGAAAAGCGCCGCCACCACCACAAAAACCAGGAGCACGAGGGCGGCCGCGAGCGCTGAGAGGTGGCCATAGATGCGCATTACTTCGTAAATCCAGGAGCAGGTGCCGGCGAGGAAGACGGCTCCGGCCAGGTAGCCGTAGAGAAAAATCCGCCAGCGAGCGCGCTGCTGGATGCAGACGGCGAAGAGCGGCGCCAACGCAATCCAAGCCAGCAGGGTGAGATGCGGACGAGGAAAGCTCAAAACCAGCAGGACGCCCGAGAGGAGAGCCCACGCAAACGGATAGCGCAGCGGAGAGAGCCAGGCCGGCATCAGCGCCTGATGATTTCGCGAAAGCCTTGTGCTTCCAGGCGCCGCTGGGCCGCCGTGGCCAGCTCCGTGCTCTCGAAGGGGCCGACCAGGACGCGGAAGTAGCGGTCTTCGCGCGGGGGACGAATGACCGGGGCAAAGCCGAGCTTTTGCAGCTCCACGGCCAGGCGCTTGGCGTCGGGCTCCTGGCTGACCGCCGCCACCTGCAAGTAGATGGACGCGGCAGCGACGGCGGGCGGCTCTTTGCTCTCCGCCGGCTTGGATTCCGCCGGTTGAGGCGGCAGCTTTTCCGCCGGTTCTTTGCTCTCCACGCGGTCGTAGAAGCTCAAGTCGGCGGGCGCGGGCCCGCCGGCCGGCGGCGCCGCTTTCTCCGCCGGAGCGGCGGCGCGCTGGGCGGTGGCCTGGCTGCGCCCGAGGACGAAGCCCAGGGTGAAGAAGAGAGCGCAGAGGATGACGACGAGGAAGAAGACGCCGAGCAGGTGCCGCCCTTCGAGCACCAGGTCCTGGCCGCCTTTTTTCTCCTTGGTCATCCCTGCCCGCTTTATTTCTTCACCCAGCCGGCGATGAGGTCGACCGGCAAGGGAAAGACAATGGTGGTGTTGCGCTCGACGCCGATCTCGGTGAGGGTCTGCAGGTAGCGCAACTGGATGGCGACCGGCTCCACGGCCAGGAGTTTGGCGGCGTCGGAGAGGCGCTGAGCGGCCTGGTATTCGCCCTCGGCGTGGATGACCTTGGCGCGGCGCTCGCGCTCGGCTTCGGCCTGCTTGGCGATGGCGCGGCGCATCTCCTCGGGGATGTCGACGGCCTTGACCTGGACGATGCTGACCTTGATGCCCCAAGGGTCGGTGTGCTCGTCGAGAATTTTCTGCAGGCGCCCGTTGACTTTGTCACGCTCGGCGAGCAGCTCATCGAGCTCGACCTGGCCGATGACGTCGCGCAGGGTGAGCTGGGCGAGCTGGGAGGTGGCGTAGAGGTAGTTGGCGCCCTCGATGGTGTTGACCATGCGGTTGGGGTCCATGACGCGGAAGTAGGCGACGGCGTTGACGCGCACGGTGACGTTGTCGCGGGTGATGGCGTCCTGGGGCGGGACGTCGAGGGTGATGAGGCGCAGGGAGATGCGGATGAGGCGATCAATCGGCCAGAGGATGAGGACCAGGCCGGGGCCTTTGGGGATGGGGAGCATGCGGCCCAAGCGGAGGACGACGCCGCGCTCCCACTCGTTGAGGACCTTGATGCAGTTGAGCAGCCAGACGATCAGAATGCCGAGAGCAACCATCGCACCAGTCATGAGCGTTTCTCCTCTCCGGAGGCGGCTGGCAGGCGGTCGCCGCTCACCGGCTCGACTTCAAGCAACAACCCTTGCGTCCCGACCACACGCACCTGTTTTCCCGCGGGAATCGGTAGGCGGGCGACGGCGCGCCAAAGCTCGCCGGAGACCCAGACGATACCTTTCCTGCCTTCGGCGATTTCCTCGCGCACTTCGCCCACGGCGCCCACGAGCGCCTCCGCGCCGGTGGTGGGCCGCCAGCCGAACGACTTCAAGACCTGGCGCAGGAGGATGACGGTAATGACGGCGAAGGGCAGAGCGACGGAAAGGGCCAGCTCCCATTTCACTCGCAATTCCGGGATGGGGGGCGATTCGACCAGCATCAGCGCTCCCAGAACCATGGCAGCCACACCTCCGGAGGCCAGAATACCATGACTGACGAACTTGGCCTCAAGAGCGAAGAGGGCGAAGGCGAGAATGATGAGGAGCACGCCGGCATAGTTCACCGGCAGCAGATGAAAAGCGAACAGGGCCAGGATGAGGCAGATGCCGCCGGCGACGCCGGGGAGGATGAAGCCGGGGTTGGAGACCTCGATGTAGAGCCCGAGGGCGCCGAAGACAAAGAGGAGGAAGGCGATGTTGGGGTCAATGATGCGGCTGAGGAAGCGCTGGCGGTCGGTCATCTCCCAGGGCTCGACGCGTGCGTCGGCGAGCTGGAGGGTTTCGGTGCGGCCGTCGAAGCGTTTGACGTCGCGGGCGTTGAACTGCCCGAAAAGCTTTTCGCGGGACTCGCAGACGGCGTCAATCAGGCCTTGCTTGAGAGCCTCGTCTTCGGTGAATGACTTGGCCTCGGTGACGGCGAGCTCGGCGACCTCGGGGTTGCGGCCGCGCTTGGAGACGAAGCTGCGCAGGTAGGCGGCGGCGTCGCTGAAGGCTTTCTTCTTCAAGGTTTCCGGCATTTCCTGCTGGACGCCGAGGATGGGGGAGGCGGCGCCGGTGGTGGTGCCGGGAGCCATGACGGCGACATCGGCGGAGAGCAGGATGAAGAAGCCGGCGGAGGTGGCGCGGCTGCCGGTGGGGGCGACGTAGGTGATGACGGGGACGCGGGAGGTGGTGATGCGGTCAACCATCCGGCGCATTTCGGGCTCGAGGCCGCCGGGGGTGTTGATCCAGATGAGTACGGCGTCGGCGCGAGTTTTTTCGGCGTGGTCAATGCCGGCGACGATGTAGTCGGCGGAAATGGTGTGGACGATATCGGTGAGGCGCAATTCGACCACGGTGCCAGCGCGGGCAGCGGGGGCGAGGAGAAGCCAGGGCAGCGCGAGTAGAGCAGCTTTCTTCATCGTTCGGTCTCGTGGGCGGCGGCGGAGGCAGCCACTTCCCTGCCGGCGCGGGCCTGGCGGGCGCTGAAGTGGACTGCGAGGCGGTCGAGCTCCAGCCAGCGGCGTTCGAGGCTGAGGTCGAGGGCGGGGTTGTCGCCGACGGCCTGGAGGCGGGCGCGGCGAGCGTCCTCTTCGTGCCCCAGTTGCTCGAGGGCCCGGGCGCGGAGGAAGAGGGCTTCGGTGTCGCGCGGGGCGATTTCGAGACAGCGCTTGAGAGCGCGGGCGGCTTCCTCCCATTGGTTGTGGCGAAGGTGATGGAGGCCGAGATTGAAGTAGAGGTCAGGATCGTCGGGGTCTTCTTCGAGGGCGCGGTGGAAGTGGGCGAGGGCGGCGGCGGGGTCGCCCTGTCGCGAGGCGAAGACGCCCAGGTTGTTCCAGACGTCCTTCACCGGGAGCTGGGAGGCGAGCGGGGCCAGGGTTTCGCTGGCGCGGGCGAACTCGCCGGTGAAGAAGTGGCACAGGGCGAGATAGAAGCCAGCGTCGAGCGCCAGCGGGTCGCCATCGGGAATCTTTTCGAACCAGCGGCGGGCGGCGGCGTAGTCGTGGTCTTCAAAGTAGAGCTGGGCCAGATGGAAGGCGGGCAAGGTGTAAGAAGGTTCCAGGTGCGCGGCCTGGAGGAAGTAGCGGAGTTGCTGTTCGCGCTGCATGGCCAGCAAGCCGCGAACGTAGTTCTCGAAAGCGCTGACGGAGAGCCGGGGGAGCCGTTGGCGGTAGTCCTGGAAGCTCCAGGGGAAGGTGGAGTCGAGCTGGCGGAGGAGACGCCAGGTGAGCCAGGCCTGGACTTCGAGCAGTTGGTCGAGCGAGCCGCTCTGTTCGACGGGGCGGGAGAGCGAGAGGGCGGCGACGGCGAGCCAGCGGGCCTCAGCGCGCAGGTGGCCGCCTTCGATTTCAAAGCGGCCGATCACGACCCGATCGGCTTCGAGTTCTTGCCCCAGGCGCAGGAGGCTCGCCCGGGTGAGGGGCCCGACGGGAGGCAGGCCGAGCTTTTCCAAGGCAGCCAGGCGCTCTTCGCGGGTGAAGACGGTGACCCCCGGACCGGAGAGATTCGCGGCCAGAGCCTCGGCAAAACTTTCGCCGACCCAATCGAGGTCGGCGCCGCCGCTGAGATTCTCGAAGGGAACGACAAGGAAGCTTTCGGCGGCGACTGCGGGTGCGGCGCAAAGGAGCAGAAGCAAGGCCAGAAGCAAGAAGCGGAGACTCGACCAGCGCCGGCGCATTCCGCAGTGATTATAGCAGAACCGCTGGGGGGGCGGAGGCACGCAGCGCTGTTACGGCGGAGCCCGTGCAGGCAGCAGTGGCGGCAACGAGAGTGTCAGGAAGATGGCGAGCCCCCGCCCTAGGCGGGCGGAAAGCAGATCCTTCGACTGCGCCCCGCCCCTTCCGGCGGCAGAGGAGTCGCGCCCCAACTACGGCGGCCCCGACGCCGCAAGAGGCGGGGCTCCGCTCCCTTCGGCTTCGCTCAGGGCAGGCAGGATGACAGGCGGTGGTTACGGTGCGCCGGGAGAAACTACTGGGAGCGGGAGCCAGGAGGCGGGGCGGGCGGGAAGAGTTCCTGGAAGCGCTGATCGTTGCGGATGAGGGCGAAGGCGGGGTCGCCCTGGGCTTCGAGCCGGGGGAAGCCCATTTCGAGGGCGCGGCGGAGGTAGAGCAGGCACTGTTCGACGTAGCCGAGCTGGGCGAAGCTTTTGGCCAGGAGGAAATTGAAGCGGGCGCGATCTTCGACGGTGATGTCCTGGAGGAGGACGCCGAGCAGGCCGCGCTGTTGGAAGACGGCCGGGTCGAGCAGCAGCGCGAGGCGGAACTCTTCGAGCGCCTCGGGGAATTTCTTGCGGGCGAAGTGGGCGGTGCCGAGGTTGGAGTGGAAGCCGGCCTCGGCGGGATTGAGTTTGAGGGCGCGGCGGTAGAAGCGGATGGCCTTGTTGTAATTGCGGCGAGCGTAGAAGACGGTGCCGAGGTTGTTCCAGGCATAGGGGTAGGTCTCGTCGGCTTTGGTGGCGCGCTCGTAGAACTTGCGGGCGAGGTCGAGCCGGTGGAGCTGGTGGTAGGCGATGCCGGTTTTGTTGAGCAGAACGGGGTTGCGGGGCTCGAGTTCGAGGGCTTGCTGGTAGAGTTCGAGGGCTTCCGGGTAGCGCTTGCGGATGACTTTCAAGTCGGCGCGAAGCTCAAGTTGGCGGACCTGCTCCTCGCGGGGAAGGACGGTGAGGAGGGGCGCGTCCTGGGCGGAGGCGGATGCCAGAGCCAGCAGGGCCAGAAAGACGAAACTCGATCCCGCAATTGCGGGACGAAACTCGAAACTCGGCTTGCTTGGGGTAGCGATGCTACGAGTATCGAGTGCCGAGTTTCGAGTGCCGTCTGTTCCCCATGGGAGCCTGCGAAATAGCCAAAAGACGAAAGTCGAAACTCGAAACTCGCGGTTCATCGGCTAGTCCGGGCCGGGGGATTTGGCGGGCTGGGGGGAGTCCTTCTTGTCGCGGCCGAGGCCGAAGATTTTGAGCAAGGTGCGGGTGACGGGGCGGAAGACGGAGGGGCGGTGCTTGGGGCAGAGCTCGCGGGGCTCGCTGCCGAGGATGAAGCGCTCGTAGCGCACCTGGGGGCACTCGGAGGTAGCGACGAGCAGGGTGTCGGGATCGATGGGGATGGAGACGATGCCTTCCGGCGGGATGAATTCTTCGGTGTCGCGATAGGTGGGCAATAAGACAGCCTGCTTCATAAAGGCGGTCCAGATGGGGAGAGCGGCGGTGGAGCCGGGCAGCCCGAGGTCGCGGCCGTCGTCGAAGCCGACCCAGACGGCGCACAGCAGGCCGGAGGTGAAGCCGACGAACCAGCCGTCGCGGGAGGTGCCAGTCTTGCCGGCGGCGGGTGCGACGAAGCCGCGGGAGCGGGCGCCGACGCCGGTGCCGCGGTTGAGCGCATCCTGCAACACATCGAGAACCATGAAAGCGACGCGGGGGTCAAGCACGGGGCTGGGCTGGGGGACGGTGTGCCACAATTCGCGGCCGTCGCTGGAGAGCACGGCGGAGACAAGGTAGGGCTCGAGCCGGCTGCCGCCGTTGGCGAAGACGGTGTACGCGCCGGCGACTTCGAGCGGGGTGGAGTCGTACGCGCCGAGGGCGATGGCGGGGGTGGGGCGCAGGCGGGGGTTGAGCCCCGCGCTGAGGGCGACCTGGGCGACGCTGTCGTAGCCGGTGAGTTGCGCGGCTTTGACTGTGGCGACGTTGAGCGAGTGGACGAGCGCTTCGCGGAGGGTGACGACGCCGAAGAATTTTTCGCCGAAGTTCGAAGGCTCGTAGCGCTGCCCCTCGAACTCAAAGACGGTGGGTTCATCCACCACGGTGGTGACGGGGGTGAGGGCGTGCTCGGGATCGTCGAGAGCGGTGCCAAAGGCGGCAGCGTAGACAAAGGGTTTGAAGGCGGAGCCGGGCTGGCGGGGGGCGACGGTGCGGTTCAACTGGCTGCGGGTGTAGTCGCGGCCGCCCACGAGGGCACGGACAGCACCGGTGTGGGGGTCAAGGGCAATGAGGGCCACCTGAACTTGCGGGACTGGCTCCTTGCTGCGGCGGTAGCGCTCACGGATTTTGGCGTCCACTTCAGGCAGGGCTTCGCGGACGGCGGCGGCGGCAGCCTCTTGGAGGCGGGGGTCGAGGGTGGTGTAGAGGCGGTAGCTGCGGGAGATCAAATCTTCTTCCGAGAAGCGGTCGAGGAGGCGGTCGCGGACCAGGTCAATGAAGTAGGGGGCTTCGCTGGCTTCGACGTTGGCGGGGGCGAGCTGCAAGGGAGCTTTTGCGACCGCTTCGGCCTCGGCAGCGGTGAGGGCGTCGGTTTCGACCATCGCCTGGAGGATGTAGTTGCGGCGCTGGAGGGCGCGCTCCGGCTGTCGGTAGGGGTTGTAGCGGCTGGGGCCCCGGATGAGGCCGGCGAGCAGGGCGGATTCGGGGAGGTTCAACTGGGTGATGTCTTTGTCGAAGTAGGCGCGAGCAGCTTCGCCAAAGCCGTGGATGCTGAAGCTGCCGCGCTGGCCGAGGTAGATCTCATTGGCGTAGAGCTCGAAGATTTTTTCCTTGCTGAAGCGGCGCTCGAGCTGGAGAGCGATGACAGCTTCGGAGGCTTTGCGCTTGAGGGTGCGGCTGGGGTCGAGGAAGAAGCTGCGGGCGAGCTGCATGGTGAGGGTGCTGGCCCCTTGCACGGGAGCGCCTTCGCGGATGTCCACCCAGAGGGCGCGGACGATGTCGCGGACGGAGACGCCGGGGTGGTCGAAGAAGCGGCGGTCTTCGGCGGCCAGGACGGCCTGGATGAGATGGGGCGGAAGCTCCTCGTAGCGCACGAGTCGGCGCTTGGCGCGGCGGTGGCTGTCGAAGATGTTGGTGATCTGGGCCGGATCGAGCCAGAAGGTCTGGCGAGGAGAGTGGTCGAGGAGAGAGGTGGCGCGCGCCAGCCGTCCTTCGGCCCATTCGAGGCGCACGGCCTCGTGGGAGCCGACGAGCGAGCTCGAGCCGGGGCGGATTTCCAGCCCGGTGCGGGTGAGGTGGTAGCGGCCGAAGGTCGAGGGGGTATCATCAGGGCCGCTGTAGCCGAAGCGGCGGAGCTGGGCGACCATGTCGTCGCGGGTCAAATCGTCGCCGAGGGCGATGAGGTCGGGGGCGGCGTAAATGGCGGAGGCGTAGTCGAAGACCTGGCCGCTCAGGCGGGCGTCGATGACGCCCGAGAAGTGGTGCCAGATATAGGCGAAGGTGCCGGCGGCGGCCAGGAAGAGTCCGAGGAAGACCAGCAGGAGGGTGCGGCCAGGCGGGCGCGTCCAAAAGGTGGTGGGGATGCGAATACGGACGGGCACGGGCTTCCTAGATCGTCGTTCCGGTATCGGCCACGTACTCGAAGGGGATTTCGAGGGAGTAGACAATCAGGTCAACGGGGACGCGGTAGTTGACGGAGATGCGGAGGCCGATGCTGGTCTGGCTGACGCGGATCTGGCTGCGTTCGACGGGCAGCTCGAGCTCCTGCGCTTTCTTGTAGATCTCATCCCGTACCGCCTCCGGGGTCTTGCGCTCGACGCGGGCGAACTTGGCCTTTTGCCGGATGGTGTCCTGGAAGTCGTAGCTTTTGATGTAGATGGGGATGATGCGCCAACCGCTGATGAACAAGGCGGCGGTGATCAGAAGCGCCAGCAGGAGCTGGATTTTGCCGCCGCCGAGCTCCGCCTTGGCCGATCGAGTCCGCATAGTCAGACCCTCCTCTAGCTGGCGCTGCGGCTGCGCACCCAAGCGGGCGTCTGGGGGATTGTAACATCCTGGCGCTCGGCTGACGAGCGGTCGAGAGCTTCGACCAGGCCCTCGGCGAGCTTGCGGCCGACAGTGAGGCGGAGGGGGACGCCGATGAGGTCGGCGTCGTTGAACTTGACCCCGGCGCGTTCGTCGCGGTCGTCGTAGAGGACTTCGCAGCCAGCCTGCTGCAGGGACTGGTAGAGGGATTCGGAGGTCTGGCAGATTGAAGCGTCGTTGAGGTTGACCGGGGTGAGGACGACCTGGAAGGGGGCGATGCTGCGGGGAAGTTTGATGCCGAGCTTGTCGTGGTGCTGCTCGACGGCGGCGGTGAGGATGCGCTCGACGCCGATGCCGTAGGAGCCCATGACGAGGGTGACGAGGTGGCCGTCGCGGTCGAGCACGCGGGCGCCCATCGCTTCGGCGTAGCGGCGGCCGAGCTTGAAGATGTGGCCGACTTCGATGGCGGGGCTGACGGTGACGGGCTGGCCGCACTCGAGACAGGGGTCGCCGCTCGAGACGGCGCGCAGGTCGGTGTACTCACCGGTGAAGTCGCGCTCCGGCGTGACGTAGCGGAGGTGGTGGTGGTCGCGGTTGGCGCCGGTGATGAGGTTGCGGCGGCCGCGCAGCGCCTCGTCAATCAGGATACGGACGTCTTTGGCGCCCAGCGGCCCGAGGAAGCCAGGGTCGGCGCCGAAGGCTTGGCGAATTTCCTCCGGATGGGCGGGGCGGAAGGCGGCGCCGCCCAGGGCTTCGCTGAGCTTGGCTTCGTTGACTTCGTGGTCGCCGCGGACGAGGACGAGCACCAGTTGCGGCGGGCGGTACTTCCCTTCTCCGCCCGCGCCGTCAGGAGGCGGAATGGCATAGGCAACGCTCTTCATCAGGAAGCGCGGCGCGACGCCGGCGAATGCAGCCAACTCCTCGATGGTGCGGATGTTGGGGGTGGGAAAGATTTCCGGCTTGGCGCTGTCGAGACTGTCTTCGACGGGCGCGACGCCAGCGCGCGCCTTTTCCAGGTTGGCGGCGTAGCCGCAGGCGCAGGTGACGACGCGGTCTTCGCCAGCGGGCGAGATGACCATGAACTCATGCGACTGCGAGCCGCCCATGGCGCCCGAATGCGCCTCGACGATCTGGTAGGTGAGGCCGCAGCGGGTAAAGATGCGGCAGTAGGCCTCGTAGTGTTTCTGGTAACTGACGTCGAGGCCGGCGTCGTCGAGGTCGAAGGAGTAGGAGTCCTTCATAATGAAGTGGCGGAGGCGCATCAAGCCGCTCTTGGGGCGGGCTTCGTCGCGGAACTTGACCTGAATCTGATACCAGATTTGCGGCAACTGGCGGTAGCTGCGCAGCTCGTGGCGCGCCAGGTCGGTCATCACTTCTTCGTGCGTCATTCCCAGGCAGAGGTCGCGGCCGCCGTGGTCTTTGAGCTGGAACATGGTGGCGGCCATCTGCTCCCAGCGGCCGGTTTCGCGCCAGAGCTCGGCGGGGTGCAGCGCGGGAAGGTAGAGCTCCTGGCCGCCGATGCGGTCCATCTCCTCGCGGATGATCTGCATGATTTTCAGCGCCGAGCGCTGGCCGAGGTAGAGGTAGGAGTAGACGCCAGCGGCGAGCTGGCGGATGTAGCCGGCGCGCAGGAGCAGGCGGTGGCTGGCGACCTCGGCCTCGGCCGGGTCTTCGCGCAGCGTGGGGATGAAGAGTTGGCTCCAGCGCATCGTTGAATCGTCAACACTATGAGAGCGACCAGCGGGTGTCAAGCGAGGCGGAAAGACGAAAGGCCAAAACCGAAAAGCGGCTCCGGCATCGCGCTGAAGCTGGAGCAGTGGAATTGGTGGGGCAGACATTCCTGTCTGCCCTGCCTGTCCCGGCTGCCCTGCCGGCACCCTCTCCCCTAGGGCGCGCCCGACACGGCGTGTCAGACCCCCTACACGGCGTGTCAGGGGGTATGCTGAAGCGATGGGCGAGCCCGCGGGAGTCCCCAGCCCGTACGGACGAGCCCCCCGGGCGGACGCCCTTCGACTTCGCTCAAGGCAGGCCCATGGCCTGAGGGGGCGGTAGGAGGCTCTACCCTGGACTCCCCTCGCCGCGATGGGAGGGGTGTCCTAGCTGCTCTGACCGATTCTCCTATTGACCGACGCCAGCCAATCGAGCTAAACAAGGGGTAACCATGCCGACTACGGCGGCTCGCCCGACGCGTTCTGCGTCTGCGCGGTCCCCCCACGAGGAGGAGTGAATGCGTAACAAGAAGGCTTTGTTGGCTTTGGCCGCCCTGATCCTGCTGGGGATGGCACTGTTGCCGCTGGCCTCACCGTCCCGCTCGGCGGGATCAGCGCCGACGGCGGAGCGCGCCGCGCAGATGCGCGAGATTGTGGGCTCGGTGAAGCCCTACCACGCCGAAACACCGCACCCCTACCCGCTGGGGACGCCCGAGCGGCAGGCGGTGTGGGAGGACAGGATTGTCTCCCGGGGCGACCTTCCTCCGCATCCACTTCACCGGCCTGGCGCTGGCTCAGGGCGACTTCATCTCGGTCTCCAGCCTCGACGGCAGCCAGGTGTGGACCTACACCGGGCGGGGGCCGCACGGGACGGGCGACCTCTGGTCGTTCGCAATTGATGGCGATGAAGCCATCGTCCGGGTGCACGGCGGCCCGGGCACCGGCCAGCCACGGCTACCGCATTGACGCCATCGGCCACGGCACGGCGCGGCTGCGGCCGACTCCGGAAGTGATTTGCGGGCTCGATGGCCGCGAGGACGTCGCCTGCCACCTGCCCGAAATTGATTCGGCGCAAAAACCCGTATCTCGCTTGCTTTTTGTGAGCGGAGCCTTCCTTTACGCGTGCACGGGCTGGCTGGTGGACGGCTCGAACCCGAATACCCTGATGACCAATAACCACTGCATCTCGCGGCAGTCGGAGGTGGATTCGCTCCAGGCCACCTTCAACTTCCAGCGCAGCACCTGCGGCGGTACGACCAACAACGCGACGACCGACTACGCCGGCGGCACGCTACTGAAGACCAACAGCGTCGACCGCAAAGGCTCCCGCGAAGGCCTCGACTACACCCTGCTCACCCTGCTCGGCGACCCGGAGAACACCTGGGGTGAGATCGTGCCCACCAGCGCCGCCGCAACGTCGGCGACCTCATCTGGTTCATCCAGCACGGCGGGGGCAACGAAAAGAAAGTCGGCTACTACCAGGACTTCATTGGCGATGCGAACGACCGCTGCAAGGTGGACAAGACTGGCCAGACCTACAGCCGCTCCGCTCCCGGCAGCCAGGTCGCCTACGCCTGCGACAGCGAGGGCGGCTCCTCCGGCTCACCCATCGTCGCCCCGGCCAGCGGCCGCGCCATCGCCCTGCACCACTTCGGCGGCGTGGAAGGCAATCCGTGCCTCAACGCCGGCACCGCCATGGCTGACATCTGCGCCGACGCCGGCTCGCTGCTCAACTGCGCCGGTGACGGCGGCGGTGCCTGTACGTTGCTGCCGGCGGGCGCGGCCTGCACCGACAACAGCCAGTGCTGCTCGGGCAATTGCAAAGGCCGCCCCAGCGCCAAAACCTGCAAGTAAGGACGGAAGCAGAAGAGGCACAGGATAAGAACAACAAGCTCGCCTCCCTGCTCCGCCTCTGCACCCTCTGCGGTTTAGTCCTCTTCCTCGGCTTCCCTTGTTTCCTCTGCTAGAGTGGCGCGCGGGATGAGGATGCTGGTCCCCGGCTAGGCCAACAGCTTGCGCTCCTGCTTGATGAACGCCCCCATGTCGCTGTTGAGAGAATTCAGCTCGGCTTTCAGAGCCCTCTGCTTTTTTTCGAATTCGGCGGAGGCGGCGATGGTCTTGTCTTTGGCCTGTCCGGCGAGCGTTTGAGCAATTTCGGCCAGCGCAAAAATCTTGACAATCATTTCGTTGTTCTTGTCCGCCTGGGCGAGGTACTCCTTGTAGCCAAACTCCGGGGTGCATTTGTAGAGTTCACAGAGCTCTTTGCGGGCCTGGCCAATGATGGTGGCGCGGGTGCTGAGCGCCGCCAGCACCTTCTCGCCGAATCCCAGCTCGGCCTTCACCTGGTCCAGCACGGAAAGACTCGCTTTGATGTCCTTGGCGGTCCCCTTGAAGATGCCTTTGCAGTCCATCTTTTTTCGTTCCTCGAGAATCTGCTTTCGAACCATGGGGTCGCTGGTGTCCAATTCTTTTGCCATGGCGCTCTCCGGCTCTTTGCCAAGCGGGAGTTCGGGGGCCAACTCCCCGAGGCTCATTGGCCGAGCATCCTAGCGCCCCCCGCCGCCAGCGTCAACCTGTGGGGCCGCGGGCGGGCACAGCCTGGCGGCCGGGTGTTCGACCCCGAAGCTTCGGGGCTCAGGGTCGCGGCTCCGCTCCGACCAGGACGAAGGCACCCCAGTAGTAAGGTAGGTCACGGCCGTAGCGCTTCTTCACCCGGGCCCGCAACTCCTGCTGCGCCTTCCGCAGCGCTTCCGGCTTCGACTGCCCGGCCAGCCACTTCTGGTAAAAGAGCGCCATCAACTCTTGCGTTTCGCGGTCGGGCACCTCCCACAAGCTCATCAGCACCGCCTCCGCCCCCGCCACCTGCAAGGCCCGGCGCAGCCCAAACACCCCTTCGCCGTTCTTCACCTCCCCCAGACCGGTCTCGCAGGCACTCAATACCACCAGCTCGGTGCCTTGCAGGCTCAGGCCACTGGCCTCGTAGGCGGTGAGGATGCCGTCGTCGAGGTCGGCCGGCAGGGGCTGGCCCGCCAGAGCGCGCTCGGCCCCGGCCAGGTACAGCCCCGAGCGCAGCATCGGATCCTCCCGCCCCGACGGCGCTTCGCCACTCCGCACCCGCCCCGCAGCCTCCTGGTCGGCCAAGAAAAAACCGTGCGTGGCCAGGTGCAGCAGCCGCGGCTGCCGCACCTGCTTCACCGCCTCTTCCAGCGCCGTGGCGCCACTGAAGCGCTCGACCTGCCAGCCCCGCTTCTCCAAAAGCGTTTCGACGGCGTCGAGTTCCATCTTGGCGCCCGGCAGCGATGGCAGGGTCTGGCCTTGCTGGTCGCGCGAGCGCGACCCGCGCACCAGCGCCACCAGCGTCTTTTCCTCCTCTGTCGTCTGCAGCGAGCGCACCACCGCACGTTGTTGGTCCTCCCGCAAGTCGAACTGGGGGTGGCCGACGAGCACGGCGGTCTGGCTCGCCGCCGGACGGCGCTCGCGTAGCAGGTCCTTGGTGCTCGAGACTAGCCGGATGTCGTAGCGCTCAACCAGCAACCGCTTGCCAGCGGGAATCACGTTCCAGCCAATCAGGTTGAGCACGCCGTCCGGAGACAGGTAGACCCGTTTGGCCTTGCCCAGGGCTCGTTCCAGCGGCTGCCAGAAGGCCTGATAGAGGGTGCGAGCTTCGGTGCTGCCGTTGGGGCTGACCAGGGCGCGGTAGGAGGTGAGCGCCGCCCCTTCGAGCTGGCTGGCTTCGCCGAGGACAACGAACCTGGGCGCCGTGGTCGTCTCCGGCGTAAGGATTAGGGCTACATAGTAGGTTTTGTCGCTCCACTGCTTGCCGTC
>JACPRL010000101.1 GCA_016189965.1 Acidobacteriota bacterium
GACGTTCTTCTTCGTCTACATCGGGCTCTCGATTGAGCTTACCAACTGGTGGCTGCTGCTCACGGGCTTCGCGCTGACGGTGATGGCCTTTGTGATCCGGGTTCCGGTGGTGCGGGTGACGACGAGCCGGGAGACGCCGCAACTGGACGCGTCGCTGATGGCGGTGACCATCCCCAAGGGGCTGGCGGCGGCGGCGCTGGCCTCGCTCCCGGCCCAGCAGGGAGTCCCCTTCGGGGAGCTGTTGCAGGGAGTAGCCTACGGGGTCATTCTCTTCACCATCGTGGTGTCGGCGGCTCTGTCTTTCCTGGTGGAACGCCGGGGCGCGGTGGGGCCCTACCGGATGGTGTTTGCCCGGTATGCCGCCGGGGGCGAACCGGGCTTATAAGGAACTACGGTTTTCTTCGGCAAGTGTGGCGGGCTACGCCCCGGCACGGAAAAGCCCGGCTAAACCCCTTCCGTTCGAGCTGCGTCTAAAACAGTTTGGAGCCGGCAGACACAACTGCGTTTCGGAATTGACGGGGGCGGCGCGGGCTTTGTAGAATTCGCGGGGAAAAGAACTCCGAGGGGGTCAACTTGGCGTTGCGAGCCCAGCGGGAAGGAATTTTTAACTCCCGGCGGTTTCTCCTGCGAGCCGTGCTGATGGCATTGGTTGCGGTGCTGGCCGGGGGCGCGGCGGGTTCAGCCGCGCCGCGAAAGAAAGACGCCAAGGCCAAAGAGCGGGTGGAGCCGGCCTTGGAGCTGGAGTTCCACTACGTGGCGCGCGAAGCGCCGCAGTTTCCGCCGTTGTTGCTGTTCCTGGGCAGCGGGCTGCCCGACCCGATCGAACGCCTGCTCAACGACGCCGAGGCCGCCCTCGCGCGCGGCGAAGAGCACTACCGGGCCGGGCATCTCGAGCACGCCCGGCAGGAGTTCGACCGCGCCGTGGATCTGGTGCTCGGCTCGGGCTTCGCGGTGCGCGAGGACCCGCGGCTGCTCTACGGGCTCGAGCGGATGGTCGAGCGCATCCACGAGCTGGAGCGGGCGGGAGTCGAAGAGGCCGCGGCGAACGGTGGGGGGGCGCAGCAGGACGTGCCGGCGGCCATCGAGCAGGTGCCGCCGCTGACCTTCCCGCTCGACCCGGCGCTCGAGGCGCAGGTGGCGCAGGAGCTCTCGACGCTGGCGCACGATCTGCCGATGTCCTTGAACCACCGAGTGCTGAGCGCGGTGGAATTCTTCCGCACGCTGCGCGGGCGCCGCATCATCGAGACCGGCTTGCGCCGCGCCGGGCGCTACCGCGAACTGATTACTTCGATTCTGGCCGAGGAAGGGCTGCCGCGCGACCTGCTGTATCTCGCCCAGGCCGAATCGGCCTTCCAGCCCCACGCCCGCTCGCGCGCCCGTGCGGTGGGCATCTGGCAGTTCATGAGCTTCCGCGGGCAGCAGTACGGGCTGGAGGTGAACTGGTGGGTGGACGAGCGGCGCGACCCGGTGAAGTCCACCCGGGCGGCGGCGCGGCACCTGCGCGACCTCCACCAACAGTTCGGCGACTGGTACCTGGCCCTGGCGGCCTACAACAGCGGGCCGGGGCGGGTGAGCCGAGCGTTGGAGCGCGCCGGCGAGGGAGCGGATTTCTGGACGCTGGCGGAGCGAGGGCTGCTGCCGCGCGAGACCCGCAACTACGTCCCCATCATCCTGGCGGTGGCGCTGGTGGCGAAGGCCCCGGAGCGCTACGGAATAGCAGTAGAGCCGGAGCCGCCGGTGCGCTACGAAACGGTGCGCGTATCGAAGCCGATTGATTTGCGGCGCGTGGCCGAAACCATCGGGGTGGACGCACGCGAGTTGCAGGAGCTGAACCCGCACCTGCTGCGCGGGGTGACGCCGCCCCACCGGGAAGATTTCGAGCTCTACGTGCCGCCGGGGACGGCGGAGACGCTGGTGGCGGCGCTGCCCAGCATCCCGGAAGCGAAGCGCGTGCTCTGGCAACGGCATCGAGTGCGGCGGGGCGAGACGTTGAGCGGCATCGCGGCGCGCTACGGGACTTCGGCCTACGCCATCGCGCAAGGGAACGGGATTTCGCTGCGCACGCTGATTCATCCCGGCGACGTGCTGGTGATTCCCAGCGGCGGCGGCTCAGTTCGCGACTACCAGCCCACGACACGCGCCGAGCGCCAGCAAAACGGCACGCTGCTCTACCGCGTGCAGCCGGGCGATACGCTGGCCGGAATCGCAGCCCGGCATCGCGTGGGCGCCGAGGCGCTGGCCGCCGCCAACGGGCTGACGCTGCGCTCCATCATCCGCCCGGGCGACCGGCTGGTGATTCCCGAGCGACGCGCTGTGGCAGCCGCGCAGCCCCGAAGCTTCGGGGCGAGCCGCGAGTCGGACGGGCGGCGGCACCGCGTGCGCACGGGGGAGACGCTGTGGGGGCTGTCGCGCCGCTACGGCGTCTCGGTGGCCGCCCTGCGCGAGGCCAATCCCTACCTCGAAGAGCGGTCGTTGCGAGCCGGCGACCACCTGCTGATCCCCGAGTAGCTCGCGGTCGCGTAACCGCTACCACTTATTCTTCAACGCATTACGGGGGATGGCGGACCTCCGGCCCCGCTGGCCCCGGCAGCGCAAGAACGCGCTAAGTCAGGGCTTGACAAAGCCGTGGCTCTGGTTTTCTAATGCGCGGCAGTTCACGAGCGAGGGTGGAGGATGGCCGGCGAGGAGTTCTGGCTGCGTTACGGCGACGACGAAGAGGAAGGCTTCGGCTTCCCGGAAGAAGACGAGCTGGGCGAAGATTACCTCGAAGAAGAAGAGGAGGAAGAAGAGCCGGAAGAGCCGGAGGTCGAACCGGGTCGGCCGCCCGTCCCCAAGCCGCCCGCACTTGCCCCGCCGCCCATCCCTCCCAAGGCAAAACCCAAGAAAAAGGCGAAGCCCAAGCGCAGAGCGAAGCCGAAGCGCAAGGCGAAGCCGAAGCGCAAGAAGGCCAAGCCGCACCGCAAAGCAAAGCGCAAGCGCAAGGCTCGTGCGCGGCGCAAGGCGCGGCCGAAGCGGGGCGCCCGGAGAGCCCGGGGCAAGAAGTTCCGCCGCCGCTGACTCCAGTCAGGCGCCCTACCTCACCCTCCCCAACCGTGTCATCCTGAGCGCAGCGAAGGATCCCCTGCACTGGCCACCCCCGTAGCGGAAGGCTTCAGCCTTCCACAGCGGCTCCCAGCGGCAGGAGCCGCTGGGCTGAACGGTGGACAAGTTAGGCTTTCAGGTTTTCGAGGCTCGCACGGGCGGCGGGAACGCGGGCGGCGAGTTCGCGGAGGAAGGCGGCTTTGTCGCGGGGCGAAATCAGGATAACGCCGGAGCTGGCGGGGCGGCGGTAGCGCACCTCCAGGCGGTCGAGCGACCAGGCCGGCGAGGAGAGCGGGTTGCGCGTCTCGCGAACCTCCTCGATAGCCTCGAGGGGGATTCGCCAGCGCAGCACCAGCCCGCTGCGAATGAGGAGCTCGGAGGCGGCGAGTTCATAAGTGATCGGCCAAGTGAACAGCAGCAGGACGGCCGGCAGGAACACGACGGCGAGCCAACCGACCGCGTGGCCGCGCGCCACCTCCCGCAGGCCGAACGATGCCCCCGCCAGGCAGGCGGCGGCGACGACGAGCGCGAACCCGCTGTCCACCTTGGAAACGAAGCGCATCCTCTCCCCCTACGCCGGCCTGCAAGATAACACGCCCCCAAGGATGCGGGAAAGCGATGGTACACTCCTCGGGCGACACGACGATTCCGGGCGGAGATTGTTCTTGCGCCATCGCGGGGCCGAGCCATGATTCCTGATTTTCTGCGCCGCCGGTGGGCCGCCGCTCTCGACCCGCACACCGGCGACGTCCTCGCCGGCACCGTCGTCGCCTTCGTCATGCGGCCGCTGGGCCGCTTCCTGCTGCTCGGCTTCCATGTCGTGCTTGCCCGCCTGCTGGGCGCCGAGGGTGCCGGGCTCTACTACCTGGCGCTCGCGGTCTCCGCCATCGGCGTCACGGCGGGCTCGCTGGGGCTGCCTACCTCCTCCCTGCGCTTCACCGCCGTGCACTCGAGCAAGGAGGAATGGGCGCAGGTCGCCGGGCTCTACCGTCGCGCCCTGCGGCTCGCCGCGCTGGCCGCCGCCGCGGCTACCCTCGCCGTATTCTTCGCCGCCCCCTGGATTGCGCGGGGCATCTTCTCAGAGCCGGCTCTGACCGACCCCCTCCGCCTGATGTCCCTCTCCATCCTGCCCACCGCGTTCCTGCGTCTGCACACCGAATTCCTGCGGGGGTTGCAGCGAATCCGCGACGCCCTCCTCGGCGAGCTGGTGGGCGTGCCGCTGTTCGGCCTCGTCTTCCTCGTCTTGCTCGCCACGCCTTACGGCGTTCAGGGGGCAGCCATCGCCCAGGTCGCCGGCTCTTCCCTCGCGCTCGCTTGGAGCATCCGCCTCTGGCGGCGCGCCACCCCGCAACTCCGCGGCCTCGAGGGAGACTTTGACCTTCGCACACTGCTGCGCACCAGCATGCCCGTCTATACCGTCGCCCTCATCGGCCTGATCAACGGCTGGGCCGACACTTTCTTTCTCGGCATCTGGTACGACACCAGCCAGGTGGGCGTCTATGGCATCGCCGTCCGTTTGAGCGCCATCATGGCTGCGCTGCTGGTAATCGCCAACACCGCAGTCGCGCCCAAGTTCGCCGCCCTCTACGCGCAGAATGAAATCGCCGAACTCCGCCGCCTCGCCCGCCGCACCGCCCTGATGGCCAGCTTGATGGCGCTCCCCCTGCTCCTGCTCTTCTGGATTTTCCCCCGCTTCATCCTTGGACTCTTCGGTGCCGAGTTCCAGGCCGGCGCCGTCGCCCTGATGATTCTCGCCGCCGGACAGTTCGTCAATGTCGCTGCGGGCTCGGTGGGCAACCTGCTGATGATGAGCGGTCACGAAAAAGAGTATCGCAACCTCGCCCTCGTCTCTGCCGCCTTAAGCCTGCTTCTGAACCTCCTCTTGATTCCGCGCTACGGCCTCGTGGGAGCCGCCGTGGCTTCGGCCACCACCCGCGCGCTGATGAACATCGGCGCCATGATTCTCGTCTACCGCAAGCTCTCCATCGTGACTTTCCCCTTCCTGCGAGTTGACTCCGCCCCCTGAGGCGCTCGCCCCGCCACATTAGTAGTTGACTCCTCCTGCCCCCGCGGGCATAATCCTCCTCACCAAAAATTCCACGCAGAAGAAGGGCCAATGAATCTGGCAAACTCCAGGCCTTGGTATCAGCCACTTTCACTCCTGCTCAGCGCTCTGCTGTGTTGCGCTCTGCCCGGCCAGGCCGCCGAACTGGTGGGACTGGCGCGGGCCAGCGGCCCGGCCCAGGTCAATAACCTCCGCCTGCCGCAGGAAGCCAACGTCTATAGCGGCGACCTCCTGACAACCGGATCCGAGGGCCGCTTGACCCTGTTCTGCGGCTCGCAACGCGTCCGTCTGGCTCCCCACAGCAAGGTCGAGTTGCGGCAGAAGGATTCGGCCACCTCGGTCGTCCTCCAGACAGGCGCGGTGGCGTTTTCCACCCACGGCCCCGGGCGGCTTAGCATCGAAGCCGGCGGGCTTTCGATTCAAGGGCGCAGCGGCAGCGCCGCCGTGGGCGAGGTCGCGCTCTCCCCGCGCGGGCCGCAGCTTGTCGTGCTCGACGGCATCGTCGAAGTCGTGCACGGAAACCAAACCATCGCGGTCGCGCCGGGACAATCGGCCCTTTTCCTCCTCGCCCCTGAAGCCGACGCCGCCGAGGCCGCCCCGCAGGCCCAGCCTTCAACTGTGGGTCAGATGGGAGCGGTCAGCGGGCGGCTGGTGGATGCGAAAGGAGCGGCCATGAGCGGCGCCCAGGTGCTCCTCATCAGCACCGAAGGCACCACCTTCACCACCCAGACCGACCTCGAAGGCACCTTCCGCTTTGAAGGGGTGCCGCCGGGCCGCTACCGCCTGCGCGCCTCCAAAGCTGGCCTCGGCACCGTCGAGATCCGCCAGGTGACCGTGGTGGCCGGGCAGGAATCCCTGCTCGGCGCCGTCACCTTCGCCGGGGCGGCGGTTGCAGGCGGAGTGAGCAAGGGCGCCCTCGTCGCCATCCTCGCCGCAGCCGGCGGCGCGGCGGGTGCTGCAGCAGCTTTTGCTGGCGGCGGGGAAGAACAGCAGCCTACCAGCCCCTCCGGCGTCCCCTAACGCCTGCTTTGGGGTTAGGCCTTTAGGCCTGACATCAGGTAGGGCACAAGAAGACGGTGGGTTCGAGCCCCTGAAGTTTTCCCCTACGAGGTTATGATCGCTGGTCGCGAGTCGCGAGCCACGGGACGCAGCCCTAGAGCGAGGCCAGGGCCGTTGCTTCCGTGTCCGCCAACTCCAGCACCGTATCCAGCCGCACCATCCGCAACGTCTGCTTGATGCGCTTGGGCGCGGCGAAGAACTTGCACTTCCCCCCGGCGTGCTTCACCGACGTGTAGGCGCGCACCAGAGCCCCGATGCCGGAGCTGTCCATCTCCGGCACGCCCGCCAGGTTGATGGCCAGGTTCTTGGTGCCCTTCTCCAGCAGCTCCTGCACCTTCTCCCGGAAGACCAGCTCGGGCTCGCCCATCTTCAGCGGCCCGTGCAGGTCGAGAACGGCCACATTGCTCACCTGGCGCACTTTGATGGTCACGGCGTCCTCGATGCCAGCGGGTGCGAACGCCCCACGCGGCGGTGCCAAGCTACTCCAAGCTTGCTCACAAATCAAGCGCAGAATCGCCGCCCGCCACGCGCTCTTTCTCCCCCGCGTAGACAACCTTCCCGGCCTGGGAGATAATCATAAGGAAGGCGCGGCTCCCAGAGCCGCCGCCAAGGGAGGGATCAAAAAAGATGAGCACGACCCCGCAGCCACCGAACGAAGAGTTTGAAGCGCAGCCCACCTCCGGCGGGACACCCCGCTGGTTGGTGGCCCTGCTGGTGGTTCTGCTGCTTTTGCTGGCCTATGTGGCCTATGCACAGCGCACCACCAGCGCCGAACTCCGCGCCCAGCTCCAACAGGCCAACCAGATGCTCCAGCAGCTCGACACCCGCGCCGATACACTGGAAGAAAACTACGCCGCGCTCAAGGGACAGTTCGACGTCACCAGCGAAAAGCTGGGACTGACCGAAGCCGAGCTGGCCCGGGCCCGCGCGCTCGCTCGGCAAATCCGCGGAGAGCAGCAGCGCACCGCCAAGCAGCTCGGTACCCAACTCGAACAGGCGCAGGCGCAGTTGGGCAGCCTGACCGGCGAGGTGACCGGCGTCAAGGGTGACGTGGCCGCCACCCGCCAGCAGCTCGAACAGACGCAGATGAAGCTCGAGCGCACCATCGGCGACCTCGGCGTGCAAAGCGGACTCATCGCCCGCAACGCCGACGAACTCCAGGAGCTCAAGCGCCGCGGCGAACGCGACTACTTCGAATTCGACCTCGCCAAGTCGAAGAAGTACACCCGCGTCGGCTCCATCTCCGTCCGCCTGAACAAGTCCGACACCAAGCGGCAGAAGTACACCCTGACGCTGCTCGCCAACGACAAGCTGATCGAGAAAAAGGACAAGACCTTGCTGGAGCCCGTGCAGTTCTACTTGCAGGGAACCCGCCACCTGCTGGAAATTGTCGTTTACGAGGTCGACAAGAACCGCGTGGTCGGCTACCTGAGTGCGCCCAAGGAACTGGCCATGCGCGAGGGCTCGCAGTAAGAACGTCGCACTCTTCGACGAGGCCCGGGCGGTTTACTCCACGCGGGCCTCGTAGCTTCTCAGCCCCTCGGCCAGCTCCCGCAGCCGCGTGTCCACCAGCCCGTTCACCGTCCCCTCTTCAAAGCTGCCGTCGGGCTGCCGTTCCCCGGCCTTGACCCCAGTCAGGATTTCGATCCCTTCATCCACGGTGGCGATGGGGTAGAGGTGGAACCGCCCGGCCTGGATGGCTTCGACCACCTCCGGCCGCAGCATCAGGTCCGGAACGTTTTCAATCGGGAGGATCACCCCTTGCTCTCCCGTCAACCCCTTGGCCTTGCACAGCTCGTAGAAGCCTTCGATCTTGTAGTTCACCCCGCCGATGGCCTGGATGTCGCCCTTCTGGTTCAGCGAGCCGGTGACGGCGATGTCCTGCCGCAAGGGCAGCCCGGCGAGGCTGGAGAGCAGGGCGTAGATCTCCGTCGAGCTGGCGCTGTCGCCGTCCACCCCGCTGTAGGACTGCTCGAAACAGACGCTGGCCGCCAGCGAGAGCGGCTTCGCCTGGGCAAACTTCTGCCGCAGGTAGCCGCTCAGGATGGCCATCCCTTTGTCGTGCAGCCGCCCGCTCAGGTTCGCCTCCCGCTCGATGTTGATGATGCCCTGGCGGCCCATGGCCGCCGTGGCGGTGATGCGCACCGGCTTGCCGAAAGCGTAGCCGCCCATCTCCAGCACCGAGAGCCCGTTCACCTGCCCGACGCGCTCGCCCGTCACGTCAATCAGCAGCACGTTCTCCTCCATCATCTCGCGGATCTTGCTCTGCACCAGGTTGTGCCGCTGCGTGCGCTCTTCGAGCGCCTTCTCCACGTGCCGCCACCGCACCGTCTCGCTCTTGTCTTCCCCCGCCCAGTAGCTGGCTTCCCGCGCCAGATCGGCGATGTCGGAAAAACGCGCCGTGAGCTTGTCCTGCCGCCCGGCCCGCCGCGCCGCGTACTCCACCACCGCCGCCACCGCCTCGCGGTCGAACGGCCGCAGATGATCCTCCTGCATCAGCTTGCGCAGCAGGCGTGGGTACTGCTGCAGGCTCTCCGACGTGCGCTTCATCTCGGAATCAAAGTCCGCCTTGACCTTGAAGATTTTCTTGAAGTCCTCTTCGTAGGCGTAGAGCAGGTCGTAGAGATAGGCCTCGCCGATGAGCACGACCTTGACGTTCACCGGCAGCGGCTCCGGCTTCAGCGCGCTGGCCGAGAAGGGAACCATCCACTCGAGCATGCCGTGGACCTCGAGCTTCCCGTAGGTCAGCGTCCGCTTCAGTGCTTTCCACACCCCGGGCTCGCTCAGCGCATCCAGCGCGTTGATCGCCAGGTAGCCGCCGTCGGCCTGCAACAGCGACCCGGGGCGGATGTCCATGAAGTCAGAGTGGGCCAGCCCGCGCACATCGTAGGTGCGCTGGATGGTCCCGAACAAGTTCACGTAGGTGGGCGAGGTCTCGACCACCACCGGGCAGCCGCCCCCCTCCTCGTCGTGCGCCAGCACCACGTTCACCCGGTAGATTCGAAAAGGGTCGACCACCGCCGCTCCGGGCGGCAACAGCCGCGAGGCTTCGGCCTCTTCCCGCTCCTGTTGCGCCTTGAAGAGGATCAGGTTATCGAGCAGGCTTTCCGCCACGGCGTCCAGGTGCTCGGCCACGCTCTCGTGGGGATACTTCTCCTTCATGTCCTCGAGCACGCTGTGCACCAGGACGGAGGCGGTCTCCTTTTCCAGCAGCTCCAGCTCCATGTTCATGGCCCGCTGCAGCTCGAGTGTCTTGCGGTAGATGGTGACGAAGTCTTTCTGGAGTTGCTCCTGGCGGAGCGCGATCTGCTGCGCCTGCTTGGCATCGAACTGCCCCCCTGTCACCAGCTCCTGCAGCTTGTCCATCGGCATCGGCTGGCCGTCAATCACCGGCACCACCGTCGTCCCCACCCCGCCGATCTCCGCCAGGGCGAACTGGTCCTTGCGCAACTGCTCGGAGAAGGACTCCAGCAGCAGTTTCTCCTGGCCGCCGTAGCGGTCGAGAATGCGGCTGCGGGCGCGGTGATACTTTTCGTCCTCGAACAGTTGCGGCAGCCGCGCCCGCAGGAAGTCGATGGCCCGGTCCATGTCTTTGCGGAAGCGGGTGGCTTGTCCCCGCGGCAGCGCCAGCAGGCGGGGCTGTTCGGGGCGCTGGAAGTTGTGCACATAGCAGCGGTCCGGGGCCGGCGCGCAGCGCGGCTGGATGCGCTCCAGCACCTGCTTCACCGTGGTGGCCCGCCCCGTCCCGCTCAGCCCGCAGATGAAGATGTTGTAGCCCGAACCGTAGAGCTCGACCCCCAGCTTGATGGCTTTCAGCGCCCGCTCCTGGCCGATGATGGTGTCGAGCGGCTCGAGCTCCGCCGTGGTCTCGAAATCGAACAACTTCGGATCGCACCGCCAGCGCAACTGTTCCGGCAGAACCCGCCGCGGCGGGCCCGCAGGCTTGAGTCCTTCGGGAGTCTTCACAGTCCTCCTTCCCTTCTACTTGGCAGCGACGCCCGGCCGCGCCACTTGCTCCTTGGCCTGCCTGCCGGCATAGACCTGGAACACCGCGTCGGCCAGCGCCACCAGAATCGGCCCCAGCACGATCCCCAGAAAGCCGAAAGCGGCCACGCCTCCTAGAATGCTAATGAAGACCAGCAGCCCGTTCAACTGGGCGCGCCCGCTCACCAGCGCCGGGCGCAGCACATTGTCGGCTCCGCTGATCACCAGCGTGCCCAGGATGAGCAAGCCGATCGCCTTGCCGTAACTGCCGGCGAGCAGGAAAAAAATCACCGCCGGCACCCAGATGATCCACGGCCCCACAATCGGCAGCAAGGCAAAGAACGCCATCGCCAGGCCCCAGACCAGTGGTGCCTTGATGCCGAAGGCCCAGAACAGCAGGCCGCCCAGCGTCCCCTGCACCGCGGCCACCACGATGCCGCTCACCACGCTGGCGTAGAGCACGTTGTAGGCGATGTAGAAAAGGCCTTCGCGATAGGCCTCCTCCAGGGGCAGCGCCAGCCGGATGCGTTCCATCAACGCCGAGCCGTCGCGGAAGAGATAGAAGACGGCCAGGAGCATGACCAGCAGGTCAAAGAAGAACACCAGTAGATTGCGCGCCAGCCGGCCTGTCTGCCCGGCCACGAACGCGGCGATGTGCTCGAGGCCCTTGGTGACGTAGTCGCGCACCTGCTCTTCGCTGATGCCGTGTTCGGCCAGCCACTGGACCGTGCGCTCGAAGGGCAGCATCTGCCACAGCTTGCTCAGGGGCAGGCGGCCCTGCTCCCACTCCTGCTGCACATACTGGGCCAGCTCGATCGCCTGTGTGGCAATCGTCCCCAGCACGAGCAGCGTGGGGAGGATAATGACCATGGTCAGCAGCAAGGTCGTCACCAGCGCCGCCAGGTTGCCGCGGCGAATCCGCCGCCGCACCCGGCGGTGGATGGGAAAGAAAAGGATGACCAGGATGGCGCCCCAGGCCAGCGAAACCAGAAACGGCGCAAACACCAGGTAGACGAAGTACGCCAGCAATCCCAGCAGCACTACCAGCAGGATGCGTTCCATCGTCGTGTCGCGCCTCTACACCCGGCGGGGCGTGGGGGCTGCCCCCGGGCCTCGAGGGACGAGCCGATTATCTGACCAGGCAGCAGACGAATCAAGCGCTTGTCGAACCTCGCCGGCCAACGCCGCGGGGAAGGACTATAATGCTCCCACGGGGACAGGAAGGATGGCTCAAGCCTGCCGCCACCGGCGCACGCGGCTCATCGCCCAGGACGACGCCACCACCTATGTCGAGTGCCTCGACTGCGGCGAGCTGTTCGACACCGCCGAACTGGACGAACCACCCCCGCCCCCGGCCGACTTCGAGGAAGATCTGTCTGACGCCTAGGAGACACCCCTACGCTCTCAGGGCAACAGACCGAGCTGGTTGGCCTGCCGGAGCATGTCTTCCAGGGAAACAGCCAGCGTCTTGATGGTTGGGTCGTTGTCCGCTTCGAGGTACTCGCGCAGGCAGGCGGCGGCAATCTGCGCCGCTTCCGGGTCGTGCAGCGACCGGCCGGCGCGGCGACGGAATTCAACGAACCCCGGGTGCGGCAGCGCCACAATCACCCCGCGGCCGTTCACCAGAAACTTGCAGTCCATCGTGTCGCTGTGGCGCGTGGCGATGGCTGCCCAGAGATGGGAGAAGCGCACCTTGAACTCTTCGCCGGTCAGCCGGCCGCGCACCGTGAACGGCGCCACCATCTCCGACATCACTTTGGCCGGGGGGATGCCCATGCTGCCTCCTGCGCGCGCTATTCTAGACAGGTTCCGTCCGAGGAGCAAAGGATATGGAGCCGGAGCCGGGCAAAGAGGCCGCGCTCCATAAAGAGCGCGAGCTGATCGAGAAGGTCCTCGAGCACGAACAGCAGGTCGCCGGCGACGCCCGCCTGCGCCAGAGCCTCTACGAACGCATCCGGCAACTCAACCGCCCCCAGAAAATCCTCCTCGCCCTGCGAGCCGACCGCGAGGCGCGGATGATCCTGCTGAAGTCCTACGACCCCCAGGTCTACCACTTCCTGGTGCAGAATCCCCGCTTGACCGCCGAAGAAGTCGTCGAGCTGACCAAGTCCGACCTCCTCCTCCCCCACACCCTCGAGCTCATCACCCGCAACCGCGAGTGGATGAAGAACGAGCGCGTCAAGCTCCACCTGGTGGTGCACCCGAAAGCGTCCACCGCGGTGGCGTTGAACACTCTTGCCTTGCTCAGCGACCGCAGCGTGCGCCAGGTGGCGCGCAACCCCTACGTGCGCAGCGCTCTCCGCAAGGCCGCCCTCAACATGCTGCAGCGGCGCGCCTGAACCCGCACTGGCTTCAGGAGGCTGGCTCAAGCGCCCGCCGGCCCGCTGTGGTCCGAGCGTAGAAATCGTTCCCGCGCTCTTCCAGCCAGCCGCGCGCCACCAACCGCTCCACCGCCTCGAGCACGGCCTGCTGCTCCGCGGGCGTGTTGCCGCCCACTAGTTCGAAAAACGCGTGGAGGTCGGCGGTCTCCTGCTCGAGGTGGTCGAACAACGCCAGCAGCCGGCGCTCCAGCTCCTCCATGGGCTTAGCGGTCGAGCTTGACGCTCAGAGTGACTTCGCGGCGGGCGGGCGGGAGGCAGAGCTGGTCGTTGCAAGCCTGGAAGTGAAAGATCAGGCGGACGGTGTGTTGGCCGGTCGGCGCCTCGGCCTTCGCCCGCAGGCGCGCCGCCACTTTGACCGTGCCTTCGTAGACGGAAAGTTTCTCGTCCGGAGCGAACTCAAAGCTCTTCAGCTCTCCCGCCGGGAACTTCAGCCCTTCCAGCACGAACGGCCCTTCCTCCGCCAGTTCAACCCGCGTCGGGATCAGGTAGTCCTGCAGCGGCTTGTTGGAGTTGATGTGGAAACCCTCGCGGATCGTGGCCACCACGGTGAAGTCAGCCGCGCGGCCCGACTTGGCCGCCAGTTGCGCCGGCTCGACCCGCACCTGCACCACCGTTTCTGCCTTCGGAAGCTGCGCCTCGAGGAACGTCGCTGTCACTGCCGTGACCGCCAGCGCAGCAAGGACCAGGCGCTTCATAGCACAGCCTCGATGTTCGAGCGCAGCACATCCACATCGGTGATGCCGATGTTCCTGTGCGTAATGCGCCCCTCGCGGTCAATGAAAATCGTGATGGGCAACCCGGGCAGGCCGCCGAAGGCCTCGGCCGCCTTCTTCTGCGCGTCCAGCACGACGGGATAGTCAATCGGCATCTCCTGCTCGAACTTGCGGATGTCGGCCCAGCCGCCGTCGTCCACTGAGACGCCGATGAACTCGACCCCGCGCGCGCGGTACCGGCTGTAGATGCGGTTGAAGTGCGGAATCTCCAGCCGGCAGGGCAGGCACCAGGTGGCCCAGAAGTTCACCACCACCACCTTGCCGCGCAGCTCGCTGAGGCGGAAGGACGACCCGTCGGCCCGCTCGAGCACCACCTCCGGCGCTGGCTCGAGCTCCCCGCTCTGGCCGCGCCCGCCGCTCTCGACCGAAGCCGCGAGCGGCATCTCCAGGTTGAAGCGATTGAAGAAGGTGAAGTAGCTGGCCAGCCAGGTCAACTGGTTGGTGAAGACGAGAATCCCGATGCCGACCAGCAGCACGCCCGCTGTGCGCTCGACCCATTGCAGGTAGCGCCGGAAGCCCTGGTAGAAAGCGAGGAACTTGTTCAGGCCGACGGCGGTCAGAAAGAAGGGCACGCCCAGCCCGAGCGAATAGATGGCCAGCAGAAAGACGCCTTCGCTCACCGTCTCCTTCGTCGCCGCCAGCAGCAGCAGCGCGCCCAGGATGGGCCCGATGCAGGGCGTCCAGCCGAAGGCGAAGGCCAAGCCCAGCAGGAA
>JACPRL010000098.1 GCA_016189965.1 Acidobacteriota bacterium
AGGCGGTCCTGGAGGAAGCAGGCGGTGGAGGGGAAGAACATGTCCGGCGTGACGGTGGCGACGACGATGAGGTCGATCTCCTCCGGCGCCACCTTCTTCTGCTCGAGCAACAGCCGGGCGGCTTCGGTGGCCATGTGCGAGGTGGCCATGCCCTTGTCCACGATGTGGCGCTCGCGGATGCCGGTGCGCTCGATGATCCACTCGTTCGAAGTGTCGACCATCTTTTCCAGGTCGGCGTTGGTGAGCACGCGCGGCGGCACGTAGTGGGCTACACCGGTAATCTTGGCGGCAATCTTCGGCATCCGTTCTCCTTGCCTTGAAATCCGACGCGCAGCGAAAGCCGCGATTCTAGGGGCTGCGGCTCAGAAATGCAACCGGGCGAAGACCCGACTCCTCAAAACCAACTCCGACAGGCTGCTGAAAAAGCCACGGATTGTCATCCTGCTTGCCCTGAGCGAAGTCGAAGGGAGCGAAGCCCCGCCCTTTTCCCGGAACAGGGCAGGGCGGAGTCGAAGGATCTGCCTGTCTGGGGCAACGGGTTGAACAAAAAGCAGATTCCTCGCCGCCACGGCATGCAAGGGCTCGGAATGACACGCGCACAGCGTTTTTCAGCCCCTAGACTTCTTCAATCGAGTGCGACCACTCAATATCGGCTGTACGGCTCAGCGTCGCAGCCACCGAGCAGTACTTGGTGCGGGAGAGCTCGACGGCCTGGGCGACGCCGCGCGGGTCAATTCCCTTCCCTCGAACGCGGAAGTGAATCTTCAGCTTCGTCCACACCCGCGGCGGCTCGTCGGCGCGCTCGCCCGCGAGCTCAATCACGAGGCCGGTGAGTGTCTGGCGCTTCTTGCGCAGGATGGTGACGACGTCAGAGCCCGAGCAGGCGCCCAGCGCCACGAGCAGCAGCTCCATTGGCCCCGGGCCGGTGTTGCGCTCGCGGTCGGCGTCGAGCACCAGGGCGTGGCCGCTCGGCCCGACGACGAGAAACTGCTCGCCGTCCGCCCACTTCACGCTTGCCTGCTGCATGGATTCCCCTCCGGGAGAATGCCTAATCGGTTTATCGGTTTATCGGTTGATTGGTTGATTGGTTGCCTGGCCGAGCGGCTCGCGCGCGGCTGACTGAGGAGATCGGTCAACCGATAAACCGATCAACTGATTAACCGATAAACCAAATCAGGCGCGGGAGACGGGGGGCACCTGGTCTTCGGCGGCCACTTCGCTGCCGACCGCTTCAATGAAGGTCTCAACCAACTCGGGGTCGAACTGCGTGCCGGCGCAGCGGCGCAACTCTTCGAGGGCCTCGACGCGGCTCAGGGCGCGCTTGTAGGTGCGCTCGCTGACCATGGTGTCGTAGGCGTCGGCGATGGCGATGAGGCGCGCGGCAAGAGGCGTCTGCTCGCCCACCAGGCCGTCGGGATAGCCCCGGCCGTCCCAGTGCTCATGGTGGTGGCGGACGATGCGCTGGATGCGTTTGAGAGAGCGCAGCGGCTCGAGGATTTTCGCCCCCAGGACGGGGTGCTCTTTCATGATGGTGAACTCATCGGCGTCGAGCAGGCCGGGCTTGTTGAGGATGCGCTCGGGGACGCCGATCTTGCCCACGTCGTGCAGCAGTGCGGCGAGGCGGATTTCCTCGACCTCCTTGTCGGGCAGGTTGCGCCGGCGGGCCACCTGAACGCAGTGCCGGGCGACGTTTTGGGAGTGGCCCTGAGTGTAGTGGTCTTTGGCGTCAATGGCGAAGGCGAGCGAAGTGACGGTGTCGAGCACCGGCACCGGCACCTCCTGCCAGTCCTGCCCGGGGGTGCCGAGCGAATCGACGACCTGCTCGAGGCGGTGGTAGACCTCCTCGAAAGCCTCGGGGCCGGTGGAGAACAGGCGCTTGATGGTGACACCCAGGTAGGCTTCGAGCACATTGCGCTGCCACTGGCGCTGCTCGCTGATTTTGTAGTGGTCGGCGCTCACCACCATGTTGCCGCCCTGATGCTTGGCCAGGTACATGCTCGCGTCGGCCACCTGAATCAGCTCCTGCGGAGTGGAGGCGTGCTGGGGGTAGGTGGCGATGCCGACCGAGCCGGTAATGCGCTTCTCGCGCAGCAGCGGGTCGTTGGCCAGCCACTGGCGGAGCTTGTCGCCCAGGACGTAGGCCTGTTCGGAATTAGTCTCGGGCATCAGGGTGACGAACTCGTCGCCGCCGTAGCGGGCGACGACGTCGGAGCGGCGGACGTTCTGCTCCAAGATGGCGCCCACGCGTTGCAGAACGAGGTCGCCTTCCAGGTGGCCGAAGTGGTCGTTGACGTTCTTGAACTTGTCGAGGTCGATCAGCATCAAGGAGAAGGAGCGGTTGGCGCGGGTGGCGCGGCGCCACTCGGCGGTGAGCGCCTCCATGAAGAAGCGGTGGGTCTTGACGCCAGTGAGGCCGTCGGTGATGGCCTGCTCCTGGGCTTTCTGGTAGGTGAAGGCGTTGTGCAGGGCGCTGGCCACGACGTCGGCCAGGGTGCGCAGCAGTAGGACATCCTCCTCGCTGAAGGCGTGCGCTTTGCGCGACTCGACGTTCAGCACGCCGAGCAACTGGTCGGCATAGGCGACGGGCAGCGTGACGACCGAGGCGGCGTCGGGCAGCACGGTGCGGATGGCGGCGGGGTTGGGCTGGTCGCCGACGTTGTCAATCTCGATCGGGTGGCCGCTCATAGCCACCTGCCCCACGTAGCCCTCGCCCAGCCGGAAGCGGGGGGTCTGCACGGCGGCTCCTCGCCCGGCTTCCGCCTGGAGAATCACCTCGCGGTGGGCGTAGTCGAGCACGCCCAAGCCGATGTGGTCGTAGGGCAAGCTGGTGTGAATTTCGGCGGCGATGCTGGCCAGCATCTCCTCCGGGTTCAGGGTAGAGATGGCTTTGCGGGAGACGTTGTTGAGCAGGGCGAGATGCCGGGAGCGGCGTTGTTCTTCGCCGAAGAGACGGGCGTTTTCGATGGCCACGGCAGTCTCGGCAGCGAGCAGGGTGAGCACCTCAACGTTCTGCTCGTCGAAGGCGTTCGCCTCCGTGTAGTTCACCAACCCAATTACCCCGACGGCCTCGCCGTGCAGGAGAATGGGGACGGCGCAGAAGGAGCGGGCGCTGCGGCCGGGCTCAACGCCCAGTTGCGCCACCACCTCGGCAAAGTTGTCGCCGATCAGCAGTGGCTGCTTATGACGCAGGATGTACTCGGTGAGCCCGTTGCGGGCGCGGCGGCGGCGCTTGGGCAGGAAGAGGCTGTCCTTGACCTCGAGCTCAAAAGTCAGGATCTCCAGCGCCGGGTCGTAGAGGGCGATGTAGAAGTTCGAGACGTCAATCACCTTCTGCATCTCGGCGTGGATGCGTTCGAGCAGCTCATCCACGCTGAGGACCGAGCTCAGGGCGCGGCCAATCTCATTCAGCAGGCGCAGCTCTTCGGTGCGCCGGGCGGCCTGCTGCACTAGTTGATAGTTCTCCACTGCCAGACCGATCTGGCTGCCCAGGCCGAGCAGCAGGCGCAGTTCGGCCGGCGGGAAGCGGCGGGCTTCGGGGGAGACGAGCAGGAGGACGCCGCGGTCGTTGGTCTTGGCCCGCAGGCTGACGCCGACCAGCATGCGCACGCCGTCTTCGCGGGCCAGCCGGCCCAACCGCTCAAAGGCGGCCTCGTGGGCAAAAGCGGCCGGGGCGGCGGCCTGATTGAGGTCGGGAAAGACCACCAGGCCGCCCAAGCGCCCCACTGTCTGGTGCAGGTAGCGAAGCAGGTCAGCGTGCTCGAGCTGGCGCAAGAAGCCGCCGGCGCCTCGGTGGATGCAGGCAAGCTGGGACTCGCCGTGAAGCGCCAGGGCGATGGTGCCGCCCGGTACGCGCAAGGCTCCCAGCACGCGCTCCAGGGTTTGGCCGAGCATGTCCTGCACGGTGGCCGCCTGCTGCGCGGTGCTGGTGACCAGGTTCAGCCCGGCCAGGCCGAGCATGTGTCGCTCGACGGCGCGGCGCTCTTCTTCGTAGAGCACGATGAGCATGCTGAGGGCGGTCAGCTCTTCGGGCAGGTTCCGAAGCCAGAGGGGGTCAAGCGGAAAGAGGTAGCCCCACGGGACACCGACCGCCGGGCCGAGGACGAACAGTCCCCAAAGGAAGAAGGCCCCAGCGAGCAGGGTGCCGCCCACCATTTCCCGCCGCTGGTTCTCGGACCAGAAGAAGACGCCTGCCGCCAGAGCCACCAGGCCGGTGCCGAGTTCCATCGGCGCGCGGTCCAGGAAGGTCTCGGTCGCCAACTGAAGAATCATCCAGAGCAGAAAGACGGGAGCCAGCACGGCGGTGAACAGGGGGCCGACGCGCTCGCGGGAGAAGACGCGGGTGGAATCGAAAAAGAGCAGCGCAGCGCAGGCGGCGAAGAAGGAGGCTTCGCCGACAAACAGTTCTTCGACCCGGCCGAAAAGAAGGCCGTGGAGGTCGGCCAGGTAGTGGAGGGCGTGGACGGTCCAGCCGACGGTCCAATAAGGAAGGTAGCGCTCGTGCTTCAGGCGGTAGAGATAGAGGAAGAGGAGAACGAGAAAGACCCGCCCCATGAGGGGGAGCAAAGCGTAGTGCGTGTCAATCAACGGGAACACCCCGCTTTCGCCTCACCTCTACGGGCACCCCCGGAAACCGCACCCGCTGTCGCAGCCCCGACCGAGGACTCCATCTCCCGCCTAGTGTAGCGGTTCGGGCACAGCGGCGCAAGTTGGCAGCCGAGAAGCAGTTCGCGTATGATGGGCTAGCTATGGCTCAAGTGCGCGTGCGCTTTGCGCCCTCGCCGACCGGCTACCTGCACGTAGGCGGGGCGCGCACGGCGCTCTTCAACTGGCTGTTCGCGCGGCAGCAGGGCGGCGTCTTCCTGCTGCGCATCGAAGACACGGACGCCGACCGCTCGCGCCCCGAGCTGACCGAGGCGGTGCTCGAGGGACTGCGCTGGCTGGAGCTGGACTGGGACGAAGGGCCCTACCACCAGTCCGAGCGCCTGCCGCTCTATCGTGCCGTGGCTGATAGGCTGCGTGCCGGCGGCCACGCCTACCCCTGCTTCTGCAAGCCCGAGGAGCTTGAGCAGCGCCGCCAGGCGGCCGAGAAGACAGGCAAGCCCTGGAAATACGATGGCCGCTGCCGGGCGCTCACCGAAGCGGACATCAAAGCGCGGGCGGGTCAGCCGCACGCGCTGCGCTTTCGCGTGCCGGAGGGGGGCGAGACGTCGTTCGACGATGTCGTCTACGGGCAGGTCAGTGTCAGCCACGACGAGATTGAAGACTTCGTGCTGCTGCGCAGCGACGCCCTGCCCACCTACCACTTGGGCGTGGTGGCCGACGACCTCGACATGCGCATTACCCACGTCATCCGCGGCGCCGACCACCTCTCGAACACACCCAAGCAGATTCTGCTCTACCGGGCGCTGGGCGAGACGCCGCCCGTCTTCGCGCACGCCCCGCTCATCCTGGGGCCGGACCGCACCCGGCTGTCGAAGCGCCACGGGGCGACCTCGGTGACGGCTTACGGCGAGGAAGGCTTCCTCCCGGAGGCGTTCCGCAACTTTCTGGCGCTGCTCGGGTGGTCGCCGGGCGAGGACACCGAGCTGATGCCGACCGAGGAGCTGGTGCGGCGGTTCCGGCTGGAGAACGTCGGCCGGACGAACGCCGTCTTCGACCGCTCGAAGCTGGAGTGGTTCAACGGCGAGTACCTGCGCACGCAGCCGCTCGCGCGCCTGCTGTCCTACGTCGAAGCCGAGCTGCGACGCCAGGGGTTGTGGCGGGACGAGTGGGGTCCCGAAGCTTCGGGACGCGACTGGTTCCTCCGCGCGGTCGAGATGCTCCGCCCGCGCGTGCGGCTGCTGGCCGACTTTTCGCAGTGGGCGCGCGCGTTTTTCAGCGACGCGTTCGACTACGACCCGGAGGCGGTGAAGAAGTTCCTGCGCGACGACCGCCTCGTGGAGCTGCTGCCGCAGGTGCAGGAGGCGCTGGCGGGTCTCCAAGAGTGGACGCACGATGAAATCGAGCGGGCGGTGCGCGGCGTGGCGGAGCGCGCGGGGGTGAAGGCGGCGCTCGTCATCAACGCCGCCCGCGTCGGCGTCACCGGCCAAGCCGTGGCCCCGCCTCTCTTCACGACGATGGAGCTGCTCGGGCAGAAGACAGTCGTCAGCCGCTTGCAGCGGCTAGTGAACCAGTTGCCCGCGCTGACGCGCTAGCCCGCCACGATATCTAGCACCATGCTGAAAAAACCGCGCGCTGGCATTCCGAGCGAAGCGAGGAATATGCTTGTTTGCTGCAGCGCCATGGAGAAAAGCAGATTCCTCACCGCCAAGGCAGGCAAG